>NZ_JBSSBO010000028.1:0-39312 GCF_054058915.1 Thermostichus sp. MS-CIW-41 | reverse complement strand
AAACCTTCAGCCACATCCGGCGAGGCTAGATTATGAAACAGAATCAAGGCATCCTCAGCAGCATAGCGCTCTGCCACTTGAGCATCCTGCAAGGGAGCCGGCGAGTCATGATTCCCATCAATGTAAATTAAAGACCAGCGACGATCCTCTTGCTGGGCAATCTCCTCCACCTTCCCTGGGCTGTAGCCAGGGTAGAGATTGACATTAGAGCGAACTCCAGCCAAGCGGAGAGAATAGTTCACGCTCTCATGAGCTATTGGATTTTCCAGAATAGGATCGATAGCATCGAGAATAACCCCGCCTGCTGCCAAGTGAGCAGTTGACCAACCTAACCAACACCCAATCTCCAAAGCGTTTTTTCCTTGTAGCTTAAGGGCAGTGTTATAAAGAATGTGGGCTTCATCTCGACTGACAAAGCCAATACCAGGCTTGCGTTGATCTGCGTACCAAAGATGTGGAACTTCTTTCCGTAGATAAGGCCAGGGGTGAGAGCTTGGCTCGGCCGCAATCATTAAAGGAAAGCTATGGTCAAGATGTATTCTTCTTCTGAGGTTAGGCGATACGTAGTCGTACCTCCTAGCTGGGTTAGCTACTGGGCCTGGATACCGAAGGCTGACTTCAACCTTAAAGCCCTCAGTTGTAAGTGCAATGTGAGTTGGTGCTAGCTTAGCATCACCTGCAAGATGCATGATCCCTATTGGATTGTGGGGTGGAAAACAATCTACCCAGAGCTTCCTTTGTGGATCCCATAGAGGCAGTTTTTGGTGGCAAGCCCAATGACAGTGTGAAGGCAGTAGTTCAACAATATCTATTCCACAATCCCTATAGATCGTCGCATTTAGAGCGTGCTTCTCTCCGTAGTAAGGCTTATCAAGGCCTCTAAAAACGCGAGATAGATTTGAAATACATTGACCTAGTCTATACTTCCATCTTGACCAAACGAAAGAGTCACTGCGTCCAGAGATTGCACCGGTGTTTAGGACTGGCATCAGGTGCAGGTTGCTATGCTCTGGAGTGCAGTCCGTGAGATGGAAGTAGTCCCAGTATTTTGCAAAAAGAAAACTTACGTGAAGAGAAACCGAAGGAGTAAAGAGAGTATTTAACGGCTCAATAGCGATTGCAAAGCCTTTGCGCCTAGCTCCTAGGATAAAAAGCTCGATTGCAGACCAATCTTGTACCCAGGTATCTGCATCAAGCCAGATGTAAACTTCATAGCCTGGAAAGTAATCAGCAATGAAAGGTCTACACAACTGCGCCTTAAGATAGCCGGGCTGCCTATCAATATCAGGAATGTCATAAGTCCACCCTGGCTCAACGATATAATCAACATGCTGACTTATCCACTTTAGCTGCTCGGGTGTACAACCCACATCGAGAAACGCAATATCTACAGAGCTTCCCTGCGGCTTCTCTCGTATAGAGAGAATAGTCCCCTGAACTAACTCAAAAAACTTGCTGTCAGCACCTGTAACGATGATAGTTGAGTTCATAGCTCCTAATTTTCCTCCAACAACAATCTTAGCCATCAGGAAGAAAAAACAAGGGCATGCCCCCAGGCAGAAAGTAGGTGCCTATAACACAGGCAACCTCTGGACAGCTAGCCGCAGGCCTTGAGGAAAGCGCTCGTGCTTCAGAGGATAGCGATAGTTCAGTTGGGGAATCAGCCTCTCCCATTGATGGGGGTTCAACCCAGCCACTACAGAAGAGAATGGCTCTCTGCCTAGCTCCAGCCCTACTTCCATGAGCTTGAGGACTACGTTGCCCGCAGCTATCTCCAGGGTTCGATTAGCCACTTGCGGATCCGGGTCTCCCAGGAAGATCAGGGCATAGTCTTCTGGGTTGGGGCTACGTAGAATTGACTCCAACAGAACCTCCAACTCTTGCACAAGCTGCTCTGTCTCCATCTCCCAGTAGGGGAAAAGACCCACGTTAATCTTGCTTAGACGGATCCCTTCTGGTTTGAAGGTTTGTATCGAACCATCTGTAATTACCAGCCAGTTCTCAGAGGGACTTAACCATACAGCACTAGGCCAACCCTGCACCTCTGCGCTATCTGGCTTCCAGCCATATGGCTCAGCTACACTGTGTAGCCGGAAGAAAACTCCAAGCTCCTGCTCAAAGTCATGGACAGCCTTTGCACACCCTTGCCAGTCTTGATAGTCATCGACCTGGATAAACCCTCTGGGATGAACTTGATGATAGAGATGACGCAAAATATCCATCGTTGACTGATACCATTCAGCATCTGCATGCAGCAGAGCAACCTCGCTCACTTGCTCTCGATAGGCAGGCAAGGTGTCGGCAAACAGCCCCGGCACAGGAACAATGAGATCCCAAACTCCCAGTTCCTTGGCAATCACCTCTAAGTTCTCCGAAATGGGTGCCGCTAAAGCACCGGATCCACAACCCGTATCGTTGGCAGCAACTCCTCGATAATCTCGATCCACCTCTGTTGGATCAGGCATACCTGAGAAGGTATCGAAAGCATATAGCTTGCGAGGTCGACGGCTGTAGTTCTTAATCACCCAGGCCAGCAAAGCTGAGCTTCCACCCCTGCAAACACCACATTCTACAAAGTTCCCAGGAATGTCTTCTTCACAAACCTGCTTAGCCAGTGAATAAAGGCTCCAAAGACGCTCAAAGAAGCTCAGCAAGGTAAAAGATTTAACTTTCTCTAGCACCCTAGACAACTCAAGGTTACAGACCGGATAGTCCTTGAGGTGCTCTGGCAATGTCCAATTCACAGCAGGGTCTGGAATATGCTCAACGGGCTTGACATTGCCTCGCCAGGCCACTCCCATAATTTGCATGGTCTGGTAAATCATCGTGTTCCAGCCCCTGTCTCTCAAGTAATTCAAACCTTCAGCCACATCCGGCGAGGCTAGATTATGAAACAGAATCAAGGCATCCTCAGCAGCATAGCGCTCTGCCACTTGAGCATCCTGCAAGGGGGCTGGTGAGTCATGATTCCCATCGATGAAAATCAGAGACCAGCGACGATCCTCTTGCTGGGCAATCTCCTCCACCTTCCCTGGGCTATAGCCAGGGTAGAGATTGACGTTGGAGCGAACTCCAGCTGAGCGGAGAGACTGATCAACGCTTGCGTAGACCTGAGGATCAGCCAGAGCAGGGTCCACCACATCAAGGGCAACTCCTCCTGCTGCCAAGTGAGCGGTTGACCAGCCTAGCCAGCAGCCAATTTCTAGGGCGTTTTTTCCTTGTAGCTCAAGGGCAGTATTGTACAGAATATGAGCCTCGTCTCGACTAACAAAGCCGATAGTAGGTTGACGCAAATCCGCAGTCCAAAGGTGAGGAACTTCTTTCCGTAGATAAGGCCAGGGATGAGGCCCTGGATCGATAGCAGTCATTAGAGGGAAGCTGTAGTCGAGATATATTTTCTTTTGATTAGCTGATACATAGTCATACCTTCTGATTGGAGAAGAATGGCTTCTAGGATACCAAAGACTGGCTTCAACTTTGAAGCCATCGGTAGTATGAGCTACATGAGTTTTTCTATCCTTATCTTTATAGGTAATGTGTAGAATCCCTAAAGGGATGTAAGGCTTCCAAGGCTCAACCCAGAGCTTTCTTCTTGGATCCCATAGAGGTAGTTTACTATGAACTGTCCAGTTACAAGACAATGGTAAAATTTGAACGTTATCTATCCCTAAGTCATTATGAATAGCCAGGTTTAGAGAATACTGATCTGGAGGTGAGAGTAGATCGAGGCTCATAGAGATAGCTTGGCTCAGTCTGTTTTTCCATGCTACCCAGTGAATACCGGAATTACTTCCAGAGAATACACCAGCATTTAGAATCGGTCTTATGTATAGGTGGTTATATACATTTCCAAAGTCATGTACATGTCCAAAGCACCTGATGTATCCCGAGAGGTGAAAAGCTTGATGCGAAAATGGATAGGGATCGAAGAGAGTATTTAGCAACTCAGGAACAACTGCAAGGTTTTTGTATCTTGCTCCCAGGGTAAGAAGCTCAATTGCAGACCAGTCTTGCACCCAAGCATCTGCATCAATCCAAATATAAACTTCATAGCCTGGAAAGTATTCAGGAAGGAAAGGCCTACAAACTAGTGCCTTGAGATACTTGGGTTGTCTATCAATGTCGGGAATATCATAGTTCCAATCTGGCTCAACAATGTGGTCAACATACTGACTTATCCACTGCAACTGATCCAGTGTGCAACCTACATCAAAAAATCCAATATCTACAGAGTGCCCCTGAGGTTTCTCTCGGATGGAGAGAATAGTCCCCTGAACCAATTCAAAAAACTTGCTGTCAGCAGCCGTAACGATAATGGTTGAGTTCATAACCTTAAGTCTCCTCTCCAAGACTTGAATTGTTGTCGACAAAGCAAGCCCTGCTTAGATAGCAAAGGACTCCTCTTTGGCCTGCTACAACTTCTCCCTGCCAGAGGAGATGGGTAGGGTCCAACATCTGATCAATCTGTTTGCGGTCTTGCTCAGAAGTAAACTCCACGTAAATCACCTTGATGTCTTTGAGCTGCTCTTGCAGGCTGGTCAACACCTCCACCTCATTCCCGCCTGTAGCCACCCTGAGCACATCGATGGGCTCCAAACCCAACTCCTTGAGGGCTGCCCTGGCTTCCCGGAAAGGGAGCACCTGCTCCACTCCCCACTTCGCTTGAGGATCCTCCGGCCAGAGCCGACAAGTTCTGCAGCTATTCTGCCCCGCCAGCCCCACTGGATGCACAAAGCAGTTGCCCAGGCCAAGAGCATTCTGCTGCAGCAGGTGCAAGGCCAAGGGATCCACCTCAAAACAATGAATGGCCGCCTCAGGGCAGAAACCCCGAAAACAAACGCTACCAAGGCCTACCCCAGCTCCGATGTCGATAACCGTCTGCACCTGACTAGACAGAAACACAGGAAAGTTAAGATATGTCCTCTCGTAAAAAACGGTGTCTGGGTAGAGCCTTACCGAAAGCCTGAGTTTGCCAAAGTCAAAGCCAGTCAACACTGCTGCTTCCGTTAACTTACTGGCATTGGCCAAAAGAAGTTGGTGGTCCTCTGCCAAGACAAAAGCAAAGTTAGCCCTCAAAGGCTGCCCCAGCCGCTGCAAGTCCTCAGCTGTGCACACCACCGCATCAAAGCTGGGCCAACTGGCTGGCTCCCCTCTCACCTCATGAACTCGCTCGGGCACTCCCTTCTGCTGCAGCAGACCACAGGGATCCCCAAACCCCTCTTCCACATACAGCTCCAGCCGCGGCAAGTCCAGCAAGTCCGCGGCTATCACCCCAGGACAGCCTCGGCCAACAAATACCCTCAGTCGCTCCTGCACGCGATGCAGCTCTTGAATGGGCTCGTAGATTCCTAGTCGTGTGTCTATCCAGGCAGAGCTGGCCGTGCTGACAAAGTAGCGCACATCAGAGCGGGGCGAGTAACGAAAGGGCTCCGGCAGCTCTCCCCCAAACACCCAGTCCAGCAGGTTCTGAATGCGGTGGCGGGGATGCCAGTGTTGGTCGAAAGTGTGATAAGCGCGGCGGGCAATTTGAATGGCTTCTTGGGGATGGTCTAGGTAGTAGCGAACTTTTTCCAGGAGTTCGGCTTCGGAGTTGTAGGTGTCGCAGTAGGTGCCGGGCGCCAAAAGTTCGTCCAATCCTGAGGCGAAGGAGAGCTGGTCGGTAAGCAGAAAGCCACCCGCAGAAATCACTTCCAGGTTCCTTAAGTTCAGATCCCCATTTTGGCTGCAGTTGAAAGAGATTAACGAGCCACCAAATATTAGTTGAGGGTTGTGGACTCGAGTCTTTATAAGTAGAGGTAGACCCAGTTTTTTCAAGGACATGATCAACTTAAGACGTCTGTAATGATAAGAGTTAAAATTAAGGTTACCCACAAACGCAACTCTAATTTCTTTCTTTTCTATCCAACTGGAGCTGGTGAGACAAGCGGAAATGAAAGGCAGCCAAGCTAGCCTTTGAACTCCTGCTGCTGCGAACCAGTGGAGGTGCTGTCGGTCATAGGCGGTGGCAATATAATCAAAGGCTTCAGTGGCCCAGTAAGTTAGAAGGTGGGTGATAGGGAGCACATGATGATGCGTATCTCCGGCTAGCAAGACAGTTGGGCAGCCAAATTTTTTCGTGTTGAAAGGACTAGTCAGATCAACACTCGATGTCCAGACAATCACCAAGTCAAATTCTTTGTCTTCGACTTGATCTGAATACTGGACAAATTCATAGAGGTCAAAGTCTTTGTCAGGACACTCAACTAAGCTTTTTGGAACACTAAAAAAATCGAATATCTGTCTTCTAACCTTTCCTTTCGGACATAGAGTTACTTGACGCTCTGAAAGAGTGAGAGGTGGGACATAATCAGGTGGAGTCATCCAAACTAGTAGAACTCGAGGATTCATCAGTCTCAGAGCTTCCTAAAGATTGCCTTCTAAAGATTACCACTGCTTTCGTAGAATATGCATCTATTCAGATAACATAAGCACCCGTAGTTACCCTGAGAAACTTCCTCCTGCCAGAGGAGATGAGAGGGATCCAACATCTGGTCAATCTGCTTGCGGTCTTGCTCAGAGGTAAACTCCACGTAAATCACCTTGATGTCTTTGAGCTGCTCTTGCAAGCTGGTCAACACCTCCACCTCATCTCCACCTGTAGCCACCCTGAGCACATCGATGAACTCCAGACCCAGCTCCTTGAGAGCTGCCCTGGCTTCCCGGAAAGGGAGCAGCTGCTCCACTCCCCACTCGGCCTGAGGATCCTCCGGCCAGAGGCGACGGGTTCTGCAGCTATCCTGCCCCGCTAGCCCCACCGGATGCACAAAGCAGTTGCCCAGGCCAAGAGCATTCTGCTGCAGCAGGTGCAAGGCCAAGGGATCCACCTCAAAACAATGAATGGCCGCCTCAGGGTGAAAAGTCCTGAAACAAGCGCTGGCCACACCTACCCCGGCCCTCACATCCACGACAACCTTGACATCAGGAAGAATGGAAGCCGCAGGCTGATAGATGCGGCTCAGGCTGGCTACTGTCCCTTCATACTCAAGGCCTTCGTACCCCCGCAACCAAGCTGACGGAGCAGAGCTGCCCTTTTGGATTAAGTCAATGAGAAAAGTTTCTGTTATGTTCCCCGCATTGGCAAAGAGGAGCTGGGTATCTTCTCCCGGAATGAAAGCAAAGCTGGCCCTCAAAGGCTGCCCCAGCCGCTGCAAGTCCTGAGCTGTGCACACCACCGCATCAAAGCTAGGCCAACTGCTCGGCTCCCCCCTCACCTCATGAACTCGCTCGGGCACTCCCTTCTGCTGCAGCAGGGCACAGGGATCCCCAAACCCCTCTTCCACATACAGCTCCAGCCGCGGCAGGTCCAGCAAGTCTGCTGCTATCACTTCCGGACAGCCGCAACTATAGCCAATAAGGATTTGAGGGGTGGCTGGAGAGCATGACTCTAGTCAATAATAAGCTCAACTATACTGAAAATAATGTATAATATGTTCAGTACGGATTACTACCAGTTGATCTTTCTGTTTACTTTCGAGTCTGCCAACATGGTAGCCAAAGCAAAGCAGAAAATTGGTAGTAAGACGACACGGAAACTGCGCTTTGGGTATTCTACTCAAAGCTTTGCGGGATACCGCCATTCTGTTTGGACTCCGTCCCGCTAACGCGAATGGAAACAAACAGAATGCTATCGCTGCATAGTTGAACAGTGATGTTCAGCAGTGTTCAGCGTAAATGTATCAGATACTGAATACCGAGTTTGAAGAGGACATCTGTGTTGATTCTGGACAATGTCCTGATTCAAAGGCCTACAGCCTGCTTTCGGGAACGGACGCTATCTTACTGGCTAGCGTCTCATTGTTGTTTGAATTGACCATCAACTGCCTCCCAAACCCTCTGCGCCGCTCAACCCTCATCCCCTGCCCCTCTCCCAGAGGGAGAAGGGAGTAGCAAGGATAAGGGCAACCTAAACCAAATCCGCTGCCACCCGGTGGGCGCAGGCAAAGCCAGAGAAGGCAACGGCATTGAGCCCTTGGCCGGGGAAGGTGCTATCCCCCACGCAGTACAAGTTGGGGATGGCGGTGCGATTGAAGGGCATGCCCAGCAAGCCCCAGGGATCCGGGCTGGGGATAGGCCCATAGGTGCCGTTGCTGCGGCTCAAAAAGCGGCGGTGGGTGCGGGGGGTGCCTATCTCCTTCAGTTCAATGTGGGATCCCAGTTGAGGCCAAAGGGCCTCCAGGCGGCGGATAAGCCGGTCGGCGGCTTGCTGTTTCTGGGTCTGGTACTGGCTTGGGCTTAACCCTTGCCAGGTAGATATCCAACTGGGGGTAAAGGCATGAACAATGTGGCGGCCTGGGGGAGCCAGGTCGGGATCCAACAGGGTGGGGACGGAGACGAAAAGGGTGCCCTGCTCAGCCTCCATCTGATCCCAGTCTTCCAGGAGAATGTGGTGACAATGGCATTCGCCGGCCAGGGCCTCGGCCCGCACCCCCAGGTGCAAGCTCAAGAAGCTGGGGGATTGCTGGTAGCGTTTTTGCCACTGCCGCTCCGCCCTGGGCAGGGATCCCGGCCATAGGCGCTCAAAGGTGTCCCAGCGGGTGGCATTGGAGATGATTGTGCGGGCAAAGAGCTTTTCCCCGCTGGCCAGTTCTACGCCCACCGCCCGACCTCTTTCTTCCAGGATCCGCCGCACGGGTGCTTTGTAGCGGATCTGCCCGCCATGGGCCTCTAGTCCCTGGGCCAGCTTTTGGGCGATCTGCCCCACCCCCCCTCTGGGATAGTTGACACCGCCGTAGTGTCGGTCACAAAACACCATCCCGGCATTGATGATGGGCGTGCGATCCGCCGGCACCACCGACCAGCAGTAGCACTCCATATCCACAAAGCGCAGCAAATCCGGATCCCGCAGACAGCGCCGCGCTACCTGGCCCACATTCACCGGCAAATAGCGCGCCAAGGTCAGGCAGCCGAGGGGATTGCTCACAAAAGAACGAAATAGATAGCCCCACTCCTCCAGCGAGAGCAGCTCCATGGCGTTGAGGCTGTTGAAGATGGGCCACAGGCTATCGTAGAACCGGCGAATGCCGGCGGCTTCCCGGGGAAAGTAGCCGGATAGCTCCTGCAAAAACTGCTCGTAATCCCGGTGTACCCGTGGATTGAGCCCCTTGGGCAGGTGGTAGGCAATCTGCACCGGATCGGGGATAGAGTCTATGGACTGGCCCACCGCTGCCAAAGCCCGTGTCAGCAAGTTGGTGGTGCCTTGGGTGCCCAATCCAAAGATCATGGAAGCGCCCACGTCAAAGCGGTAGATCCCGTTGCCTAAGGGATCCGGACGCTCAAAATAGCCGGCACTGCCCCCTGGAATGAGGTATTTTTCCAGCACCAGCACACGGTATCCTTTGGCAGCCAACTGGCTGGCCGCGACCAATCCCCCGATCCCCGCACCGATGACGATGGCATCCCAAGCAGGGGAAGGGGTGTACAGAGCCTGCAAGAGGGTCTGAGAAGGCAAAGTTGAGGTCAAGGGATCCCTCTGGAAACTCAAACGCAAGATCAGTATCTTTACCGTACCAGAGGTTCTAGGGTTTCCCCATGAGTTGAGCTCCCCTGGGAATGAGTTTGCCCAGATCTGCAAGATCCCCAAATAGAGATTGTGGCGCGGGCTACGGAACCGAATTCACGAATTTGCTATACAGAATCCGGTCACACGACACAGATGGTTTTGCCATGTTGGTGACCCAGCATCCTGTCTTTCGGCGCTTTTGGTACCCGGTGATGCCCCTCAGCCGATTGGAGCAGGGATCCCCGCAACCTTTCGAGCTGCTGGGGGAAAAGATCGTCCTTTGGCTGGACAAAGCCGGACAGCCCCAGGCAGCCGCAGATCGCTGCTGTCATCGGTCGGCGCAATTGTCCAAGGGAATCGTCTGTGATGACCATATCCGCTGCCCCTACCATGGGTGGGAGTTCGATGGCACGGGAGCCTGTGTCAAGGTGCCGCAACTGCCGGATCAGGCCCGCATCCCAGAGAGCTACCGCATTCCCGCCTATCTCTGCCAGGCCCGCTATGGCTATGCTTGGGTGTGCTTGCATCCCCAGCCTCTACGGGGGATCCCGGTCATCCCAGAAGCCGAGGATCCCAGTTACCGGCTCATCCACGAGTTCTACGAACGCTGGGAATGTGCCAGCTTGCGCATCTGCGAGAACGAGTTCGATGCCGCCCACATCAGCTTTGTACACCAGAACACCTTTGGCAGTATGGAAGACTTGGTACCCAGCCACTTCGAGGTCGAGGAGCTGGACTACGGGATCCGCACCCGCACAGTGCTCGGTGTAGCCAACCCAGAGCTACAACAAAAAAACCTGGGCATTGCTGCCGCCAAAACCGAGCGCACCACCACTTCCACCTGGCATTTGCCCTTCACCAACCACCTTCACATCCGCTACCCCAATGGCCGCAGCCATGTCATCGTCAACATCCCCACCCCCATCAACGACCGAGCCTCCCAAGTGGTGCAGTTTTGTTTGCGCAACGACACCGAAGCCGATACCCCAGCCGCCGAGGTTATCCGCTTTGACCGGGCTGTAACTTTGGAAGACAAAGCCATTTTGGAGACCACGGATCCCGACGTGCCCCTCACCCTCAGCGCCGAGCAGCACATGCTCACCGATAAGCCCGGGATCCTGATGCGCAAGCAATTGGCGGCTCTGCTCAAAGCCCACAGCAGCTCCTCAAACCAGATTTTCTAGGCTGCGGGTGCCAACATACCGGCTGTAGGCGTAGATCAACCCCAGGGTGAGGCCGGTAACCAAAAAGCTGAGGGCCGCCCCGAAAGGGTAGTCCAGGCTAGAGCCAAACTGCAACTGAATCACATTCCCGATCAACAGCGTTTTGCTGCCCCCCAACAGATCCGGCACTACGAACATGCCGAAAGCCGGGATCCCCACCAGAATGAGGCCCGCCGCCAGTCCAGGCAAGGTCTGGGGCAGAAGCACCCACCAAAAGACCTGCCAACCCTTGGCATAGAGATCCCGTGCCGCTTCCGCCAGCCGCCAATCGATGCGCTCCACCGCCGTGTACAGGGGCAAGACCATGTAGGGCAAAAACGTGTAGACCATGCCCAGATAAACCGCCAGCCAACTGGGATACAGAGCCGTTTGCGGTGGGATCCAGCCCAGCCAGGCCGCCAAGCGAGCCGGCCACCCTTCCGGGGCCAGCACCACCATCCAGGCATAGGTGCGGATCACCAGGTTCGTCCAAAAGGGCACCACCACCAAGGTGAGCAACAGATTCCGTTGTCGGGGTGGGTGGGCGGCAATGAAGAAAGCCAATGGGTAGGCCAGCAGCACGCAAAAAAAGGTGGTCACCCCCGCCACCAGCAGGCTGCGGCCCAAGATCTGCCAGTAGATGGGCGTCCATCCCAAGGGGCCAAAGCCGAGAATGCGCAGATAGTTCTCCAGGGTCAGGGGCAGTTGAATCTGGCCAAACTCCCCGCGGCTGAGAAAGCTGCACACCAACAGCAACAGCCCCGGCAGCACCAGAAAAAACATCACCCACAGCACCCCTGGCCCAGCAAAAATTAGGCTGCGCCCCAACTCCTGCCAAGGGGTGAGCAGCTCCCCAAATCGCACCTGGGCTTGGCCAGGGATCCACTTGCCCACAGGAGATGGCAGCTTCAACATCCAGTCTCCTCCTGACGGGGATCCGGTCGCAAACGGATTAGGCTTTTCGGGGGTAGGTGGGCCACCAGCGCTGCGCCGATCTCAAACCCTGCATCCTCAATATCGGTGTTGAGGGCCGTGGCCTTGAGCTGCTGACCTTGGTTTGTCCGCAACAGGTATTGGTTCTCAGCCCCAGTGTAGATGAGGTTTTCCACCCGCACCGGCACCTGGTTGGGCAGCAGATCCCAGCCGCTGCGAGAGAGCTGGATCTTTTCCGGGCGAATAGCCAATTGCACCGGTTCCGAGCTGGCCGGGATCCCCAAGACCTTCAGCTTTCCCAAGGGCGTATCCACACAGTCCGTCCCACAGGCGATCCCCTCGATCAGGTTGCTGGCCCCTAAAAAGTCGGCTACGAAGGCCGTCGCCGGGCGCTCGTACACCTCATCGATAAGGCCCACTTGCTCAATGCGCCCCGCCCGCATCACCGCCACCCGGTCGCTGGTCACCAAAGCCTCTTCTTGGTCGTGGGTAACGAAAATAAAGGTCATGCCCAGGCGGCGCTGCAACTCGCACAACTGCACCTGAAGCTGCTTGCGCAACTTGGCATCCAAGGCCGACAGCGGCTCATCCAACAAGAGCACCTCCGGCTCATTCACCAAAGCCCGAGCTAAGGCCACCCGCTGCTGCTGTCCCCCCGACAGCTCATGGGGCTTCCGCTTGGCCAGAGCTGCAATCTCCACCAATTCCATAGCAGCCGCTACCCGCTTGCGCAGAGCTTCTCCCCGCACACCCCGCATGCGCAGGCCGAAGGCGATGTTGTCCTCCACCGTCATAAAAGGGAAAAGGGCATAGCTCTGAAACACCGTGTTGACGTTGCGCTTGTGGGCGGGCAGGTGGCCTACCGGGCGACCTCAAATCACCACTTCCCCAGCATCGGCCATCTCCAGGCCGGCCAGGATGCGCAGCAGGGTGGTCTTGCCGCAGCCGGAAGGGCCCAGCAGGCCGAAAAACTCCCCCCGCCGGATGTTCAGCTCAATGCCATTGAGAGCCACAAAATCGCCAAAACGCTTGTGGAGGCCGGTTACTTCCACATCCCAGTCGGGATCCCGGAGGGTAGAAATACTGGAGATGACACCCGCGATCACAGTTGACAGCGCTGACAAACCTATCGAACTCAGTATGCAGGTCTCCGGGAAGATTGCAGTTGTCCTCCACACCCGGGGCACAAGTTCCAGGCCAAGCCCTGCAACCGGGGATCCCTGCCCACAGCCCTTCAAGATAGCAAATGTGGGGAACATTGTCGCCACGCCACCCCTGGGCAAACAGTAGCCAGAGATACGGGCTTGAGGAACAGTCTAATTCAGGATTGGAGGGGATTTTTCTTTAGATTGAATGGGTCTTTTGCAAGGGATCCCTGGCCGTGCCCGTTCACACCCTCAAAGCCACTCCCCATACCGTCCACTTGGGCGGCTTTTCTTCCCAACTGCCCCCGGCCTTGTATGTGCAATCGGGCGATGTGGTGCAGGTGGAAACCTACTCGGGGTTCGCCCACTACGGCAAAGCGCCGGACCGTTTCTTCACGCCCGAATTCCTCGAAATTTGCCAAACCTTGCCTGCCGAGCGCCGAGTGGGGCCGGGCCCCCATCTGTTGACCGGGCCGATCTACGTTGAGGGAGCTGAACCTGGAGATGTGCTGGAAGTGCGCTTGCAAGCGATCACCCCCCGCTTGCCCATCGGTTTCAATGCCATCCGTCCCGGATGGGGGGCTTTGCCCGGAGAATTTGATCAGCCGCGACTGCGCTTCATCGACCTAGATATAGACCAGGGGGTAGCGGAATTTCCTCCCGGCAGCGGCATCCGCGTCCCCATTCGCCCCTTCTTTGGCATCTTGGGGGTGGCGACCGAGGAAACCAGCCGCAGCTCTATCCCCCCCGGCAACTATGGTGGCAACATCGACAACCGCCAATTGCAGGCGGGATCCCGAGTTTTTTTGCCGGTCTTTGTGCCCGGTGCCCTTTTTTCGGTGGGGGATGGCCACTCCGCTCAAGGGGACGGAGAAGTTGATGTAACGGCCATTGAAACTTCCATGAATGGCACTTTGCAGTTGATCCTGCGCAAAGATCTGCCGCTCGAGGCACCGCTGGCGGAAACCCCGACCGATTTCATTACCATGGGCTTTGCCGAGGATCTGGATGCGGCCTTTGAGCTTGCCCTAAGGCGGATGATCGATTTTCTGCATCGGTTTGTCGGCATTGGGCGAGAGGAAGCCTATGTGCTTTGCAGCATTGCTGTCCACTTCCACATCACGCAGGTGGTGAACAGCCCCATGAAAGGTGTGCATGGGTTGCTGCCAAAACAGATCCTGCCCCGCCCTACCCTGATCTAATCGGATCTAATCGCGTCAGCGGGGCGGAGTCCTTACTGCTCCCATTACTGCTCCCAATAAGTATCGGCGATGGGATCCGCAGGTGTCGCGGGCTCCTGCATTGGCCAGACCCAATCCGTGAGGTCTTGAGAGGGGATCCCTTCCGGTAGCAGCCCATGGCAGCGGGAGCGAAACAGACAACTGTTGCAGCGCTCAGTGTGGGGGGTCATGGGAAAGTCTTGCGCCTCCAGTTGCCGCAGACGCTCTAGAGTGGCTTTTAGGTGGGCCAGATCCTGCTCGTAGGCGGCGGCGCTGTAATACCGGTGGAAAGGCTGCTGCGGATGTTGCACATACCAAAAGGTCAGTTGCACCTGCTCTGGCTCAAAAGGGCCTTCCAGGGGCAACTGCTGAGCTACCTCGCAGAGCAACAGAGGGTAGAGGCGCACCTGCCAATCTTGGGCAAGCTGCCGGTCGGGCGGGCGTTGGCGCTCGGTCTTCCAATCCACAATGTGCAGGGATCCGGGGATAATCACCAGCCGATCCAAACGGGCTATCAACTTAAAGCCCTCAATCCGTTGCCACAGGGGCAACTCCGCCAACACCCGTCCCTGGGGATGGGCATGGGGACTGGCCAAAAACACCTGCCACCACTGCTGCACCCCTTCATCCAGGCCGGACAAACGCGGCTCCACCTGCCGCCCGCGGCTGTGCCACTCCACCAAACGGTGAAACTGCCGTCCGCGCCTCTGCTCCAGCTCGTGCTCAAAAACACTGGCAGCGGGCCAGATCAACCGCTCCAGGTACACATAGCGAAACAGGCGGGGGCAATGGTCCAGCAGGGCCAGTGAAGAGGCGGAGAGGTTGACCTGCTCAAAACTCAACCTCTCCAGAGAAGGGGCAGCAGGGATCCCAGACAAAGTGCTCCGCACCGCTGTCGCGAAGGGGAAGAGCTGGCAAGAGGGGGCTAAGTTCCACTGCTCTCAGGATACCCCCACCGCCACCAGGGGTCGCCCAGCGGAGGAGCATGACTCTAGTCAATAATAAGCTCAACTATACTGAAAATAATGTATAATATGTTCAGTACGGATTACTACCAGTTGATCTTTCTGTTTACTTTCGAGTCTGCCAACATGGTAGCCAAAGCAAAGCAGAAAATTGGTAGTAAGACGACACGGAGACTGCGCTTTGGGTATTCTACTCAAAGCTTTGCGGGATACCGCCATTCTGTTCGGACTCCGTCCCGCTGACGCGAATGGAAACAAACAGAATGCTATCGCTGCATAGTTGAACAGTGATGTTCAGCAGTGTTCAGCGTAAATGTATCAGCTCATTTCCAACCTGCTCCAAATTTCCATCCTGCTGCTCCGCAACGCTTGCGCAGAAGGGCGTGGGCGGGATCTGGACTGCAACCGCCCGCTGGAGCTGGGATCCCTGTCGGGATGGCTAGACCCGGAACCGTCTGTGGTTGCGCTAGGTTCCCACCGGACTTGCCCAGACCCAGATGGCGACCATCCCATCCCAAAGCAACAGAAGCAGAGCAAAACATCCTAGGAGCCCGTACATCCAAGGCTGAACGTAGGGGCGCAGCCCGCCAATCTCCAGTTGAGCGTGCCGTCGAATCTCAGCCAACAGCTGCTTGAACCTGGTCACCCGCATCGGCAAAAGTACGCGATCCCCCCCTCGGCTGACCAAGTAATACACCATACCACCCTGGCTGGTGGAGCGGGGCTCAATGCGCTCGATATCGGCCCACCGGATCTGCCACTCCTGCCGCACAAAAGGCGGCACCCAACTGGGGTAGGTGGCCTGCATGCCCTCTTCGTCCAACTGAATCTGCTGGCTCAGGGATCCCAGGACTACCCCCCATCCCAGCAGCAGAGCAATCCAAAGGGATCCCAGCTCAAGAGGTGTTGCCTGTTGCCGAGCCAGCAGGATGGGTAGGGGCAGAACCAGTCCCCAGTACAGAGCCTGCACAGCGCAGCGAATTAAGGGGGAGATGGGGAAGGTCATCGTCGGCAAGATGAGGCTGGCTTTATCAAACTTAAGATAGCGCTAGATAGCGCTTAAAAAGGCACCTCCTCCTCCAAGGACTCCGTCCCGCTGAGGCGAACGGCAAGCTGAGAAGACTGCTCACGCCGGTAGGACGGATTCCTTACTGCATTGGGAAAGTCTACGGGATGAGGACTCCGCCCCGCTGACGCGGACGGCTCTGCTCCTGTTGGCGAGCCGTAGGTCTCACCGGAGAGCAGGTCAGGGGATCCCTCGGCTTCTATAGCCTCTATTGAGGAGAGCTCTTCCGTGGATCCCGTCACGTCAGACTCCAACACCCCTTCCAAATCCACCAAGCTGCCGTTGAAGTGGTCGGCAAAACGGCGGGCAATCTCCGCCAGCTCCTGGGTTAGCTCGAAGGACTGCCCACCGTGCAGGGTGTCGCGGCGCTCTGCACGACTTGGAGAATCGGTCGCGACAGCGGTGCGGAGCACTTTGTTCGCACCGGCAGGAAAAAGTCCTTGGGTTGCCAAGCCGGCCACCTTGGGGCCACCCATAGGATTGTCCCGCTCAGGCTCTGGCGAAGGTGGGCTGGAGTCAGAAGGGGAATGTTGCTGTCGCCGGGCAAGGCCGTGGCTCTGCGGTTCTGCTCTGGGCTCCCTTGAGGAAGCACGACTGTTGGTGCTATCGCTCTGCAACCCCGGCGTGGTGACAGGATCCGGGGCCACGGGGGCGGGGGGCAGGTCTTTTTCTCGGCTGGGCAATGCCGAGGACTCCGTCCCACTGACGCGAATGGAAACATCCGGCCCCCGCTGCACAATCAAGTTGAGCTGCACAGGGCGCTGCAGCAGGTTGTGGAGCACCGACCGCAGTTCGGCTTCTTTGCTGCGCACTTTTTCCACCAGACCCTTGCTGGGAAAGGCGAGGGTAATTGCTTCAGGAGTCTCTTGGTGCAGGTGGCCGGATCCCATCAGAGCCTTGGTGAGGGGAGAGAGGCGCTTGAGGAACTCGTCCCAGTGGGGGCGCAGCAGCTTGACTGTGGCGGCGTCCCTTGCCGGTTCTCTGGGCTGCTCCGAGGACTCCGTCCGAGTAGCGCGATCTGCCTTCTGGCTCGACGCAACAGCAGGGGAGGCTGAAGGCCCAACAGTTAATTCATCTATCTCACCAACAGTTGATGGGCTTGATGGGCTGATGGTCGCAGCAGGGGCCGGAGGGGCTGTCCCGTCCGGGGGAGTCATCTGGGGTGCAGGAGATAGGTCAAGGGCTGGGGAAGGACTCTGTCCTGCTGACGCGAACGGTTCTTTATCCTCGGCCACCATGCTTGGGCGCAGCTGGCCCAGCAGATCCACTAGGGCAATTTCCAACCACAGTTGGGGCTGTCCGCTTTGACGAATTTGCGGCTCACACTGGCGCAGATGGCTCTGGGCTGCCAGCAGTATCTCCACCGAGTAGCGAGGGGCCCGTTGCTGCAGGGCTGCCCAGGTGGAGTCCGTTACAGCCACCAACTCCCGTTGCCGGGGGGCTGTCTTGACCAGCAGCAGATCCCGGTAAAGGGCCACCAAGTTCTGCAACAGGGCTAAGGGCTCTTTGCCCCGCTCCAACAATTGCCGAGTTTGGCTGAGCACCGCCTGCACATCCTGAGCCAGCAGCGCATCCATCAGAGCCAAAAGCTGCTGTTCCGGGATCCCGCCCACCAAGTCCCAAACCGCCTCCGGGGTGATGGATCCTTCCAAGAGGCTGAGCTGGTCCAGCAGGCGTTCGGCGTCCCTCAGGCCCCCTTGGGAAAGTTGGGCCACCAGTTGCAGCGCCTCCGGCGTGATAGGGATCCCTTCTTGGGCGGCGATCTTGCCCAGGTGGGCCACCATGTCGTCGAGGGGGATGCGGCGGAAGTCAAACCGCTGACAGCGGGAAACAATGGTGGGCAAAACCCGCTGCGGGTCAGTGGTGGCCAGGACAAATACCACGCGGGGGGGCGGCTCTTCAAGAGTTTTCAGCAAGGCGTTGAAGGCCGCATTGCTGAGCATGTGGCACTCGTCGATGACATAGACTTTGTAGCGGCTGTTCACCGGGGCAAACTGGGCCCGCTCGATCAGCTCGCGGATGTTGTCTACGCCGGTGTTGCTGGCCGCGTCAATCTCGAGAACATCCAGGGAGGCTCCCGCAGTGATGGCGCGGCATTGGCTGCACGCCTGGCAGGGATCCGGCGTCGGCCCCTGTTCACAATTCAAAGACTTGGCCAAGATGCGGGCGCTGGAGGTTTTTCCCGTGCCCCGCGGCCCGCAGAACAAATAGGCAGGCGCCACCCGCCCCAGCCGGATGGCATTGGCCAGCGTTTGCACCACCGCTCCTTGGCCGACCACATCGGCAAAGCGCTGCGGGCGGTATTTTAAATGCAGGGGTTCATAGTTGCCAGCGGTGGCCATTTCCGGGATCTCCAAGCAAGCAGCGCCCCAACCGGAACCGCGCAAGAGCTCTGCTCTGCTGACGCGATCCCACCGGGGCTCCCCTATTCTGGCTTCTCGATGGCGGGATCCCTCCCTGCCCATCAAGAGCAGGGCTGGACACCAGGGGGGGAGACCGGCAGAGCTTTTGTGCTCCGCTCCGCTGAGGACTTGGGATCCCGGCGACGCAGAGAGGGAAGCTGGGGCAGTTGCACTCTCCAGCCGGGCGAGTCAAGCTGATCCATGTGCTGCACGCGGTAGCTGAGCTGGTACAACTCCTTCCTAAGCTGGCGATTCTCGGCCTGGATGGCGGCGATGCGCTCGCGAATGGGCTGCAGGCGGGCCTGCAGCTTGCGCCGGTAGAGCTCCGGCAACTCTTGAATCATCTGCTCCAGCAACTGCTTCTCTTGGTAAAGCTGCTCGATCTCCGCCTCATAGCTGCGAATTTGCCGGTGTTGCTTTTCTTGGCGCAGCTCCAGAAGGTCTATCTGGCCCTGCAAGATGCGATTGCGCTCTCGCAAAAGCTGGATTTCCCGCTCCCGCGCGGCCAGAGCTTGAGCAAACTCCGTCTCGCCAACGCAGCCTGCTTCCTGCATCGTTTCTCCCTCAACCCACCCGTACATGGATACCAAGGGATCCGTCCCACCAGACCCTACCCGTCACTGTATCCGGCCCGCGGGGGTGAGGCAAATGGCCTCTGGCCCGCCGACGCCAAAGCTTGCTTCACCTGGGCTTCCAGCTCAGCCAGGGATCCAGAGTTGTCCAGCACCACATCGGCACGGCGCACTTTTTCCGCCAAAGGCCACTGGCTGGCGATGCGAGCTTCGATTTCTGCCGGTGTAAGAAGATCCCGGCGGGCAAGGCGTTGCCGCTGCTGCTCTGGGGTGCAAGTCACCACCCAAATCTCGCTGGCCCAATTTTCCATGTGGGCTTCAAACAGCAACGGGATCATCAGACAAACGGTTTGAGATCCCTGGGCAGAGGAAAACCCTGGCCCGCTGTTCTTTTGGGAACCAGGCCCTTCCTCAAGCAACACGCCATGCGCCTCAGAGCTCTGCTCCGCTAACCCGAACAGAAAATCTTGCAGTTGAGCTTTAACAAAAGGGTGGATCTGGGCCTCTAGCCAAGCCCGCTCGGCAGCATCGGCAAACACGATCTGGCCCAACTGCCGGCGATCCAAATCCCCGGAGGGTGTTTGGATGGCCTTCCCATAGCGTTCCAGCACCCTGTCTCGAATAGGGGATCCCAATGCCAAAGCCTGGCGGGCCATTTGATCTGCATCGGCTACTGGGATCCCGTGCTGCTCCAGGATGCGGGCCACCGTGGATTTGCCCGTGCCCACTCCGCCCGTCAGGCCGATGATCCTCATCGAGCTGTAGGCCATAGTCAAGAAGAGGCCGCTGGTGCGGCCATTGCCGTTTGCGCTACTCGGACGGAGTCGTTAGAACGGTGCTCTGCAGAAGCGGGCAAGGGGGAGCTGGGCGGCAGCAGGCTATACTCAAAGCCCTCCACCAAGGCCTGACAGGAGGCTTCGATGATGTTGGTGGAAACCCCCACCGTGGTCCAGCGGCGGTGACCGTCGCTGAACTCCACCAGCACCCGCGTTTTGGCCGAGGTGCCGGCCCGCCCGTCCAAAATGCGCACCTTGTAGTCGGACAGGTGAATCGCCTCCAGTTGGGGATAGAACTCCAGCAGCGCCTTGCGCAACGCCCCATCCAGAGCGGCCACCGGCCCATTGCCTTCCGCCGCCGTCACCCGAGTCTGCCCCTGCACCGCGATTTTCACCGCTGCCAACGATTGCACATCCGTTGCCTCGCCACTGGGATCCCAGTCTTTGCTGTTCCAATCGGAGCGTGTGGTGGTCGTCACGTTGAAGCTGAGCACCTCAAAAGGATGGGAGCGTTGTCCCAGCAAGCCCCGCACCAACAGCTCAAAGCTGGCCTCAGCCGCCTCAAACTGGTAGCCCTGCAGCTCCAGGGTTTTCAGCCGCTCCAAAATCAAGCGCGCCTGTGGATCCGACTTGTCCAGCCGGATCCCGAATCCGGCCATTTTGTGGAGGATGTTGCTCAGCCCCGCCTGTTCTGAGACCACGATGCGGCGACAGTTGCCCACTTGCTCGGGGGCGATGTGCTCGTAGGTGAGAGGGTTTTTCTGAACGGCGCTGACGTGGATCCCACCCTTGTGGGCAAAGGCCGATAGGCCCACAAACGGAGCATGGTCATCCGGGGCCAAATTGACCACCTCGCTGATGGAGCGGGAGATCTCCGTCAGGTGTTGCAGCTTCTCTTGCGGCAGACAGCGATAGCCCAGCTTCAGTTGCAAGTTGGGAATGACGCTGCACAGGTCGGCATTGCCGCAGCGTTCCCCATAGCCGTTGATGGTGCCCTGCACCATGCGCGCCCCTGCCTGCACCGCCGCCAGGGCATTGGCCACAGCAGTGCCGGAGTCGTTGTGGGTGTGAATGCCCAGAGGCAAATGCCGCAGGTGATGGGATTCTGCCAAGACGGCTGCGGTAATCTGGGCGATCTCATGGGGCAGGGATCCGCCATTGGTATCGCAGAGAACCAGCCACTCCGCCCCTGCCTCGGCAGCCGCCACCAGGGTTTGCAGGGCATAGTCGGGGTTGTGGCGATAGGCATCGAACCAGTGCTCGGCATCGTAGATGACCCGCCGCCCCTGGGATCGCAGATAGGCAATGGTGTCGCGGATCATGGCTAGGTTTTCCTGCAGCGTGGTGCCCAGGCCCTCGGTGACGTGGAGATCCCAAGACTTGCCGAAGACGGTTATATAGCGGGTGCCCGCCGCCAAAATGGCCTGCAGCATGGGATCGTCTGCCGCCCGCCGCCCCGGCTTGCGGGTAGAACAAAAAGCCACCAGCTCGGCTTGCTCTAGGGGCTCTTCCCGCATCTGCCAGAAAAACTGCACATCCTTGGGATTGGCTCCTGGCCAGCCCCCTTCAATAAACGGGATCCCCAGCCGATCCAGCAGCTTGGCAATCTGTAACTTGTCTTGCACCGACAGCGATAGACCCTCTCGCTGGGCCCCATCCCGCAGTGTGGTGTCGTAGAGAGTGATGGTGGCTGAGCAACCCAGATCAATCTTCATATCGCATCAGTTTCTTGTAAAAGGCGGTGGAGAAATCCGGCTGTTGTCCGCGCTGCACCAAAGAGACGACATCAATCAGATAATCCACAAACTCGTAGTTGGCGATGGAGAGCTGATAGGTGAGATCTGCATCCTGAGCAAAGATCACCTGAACCACCGTCCGATCCGAAGGCAACGGGGACGTATGCCAACTGGCCAAGAAGCGGACAGGCTCTTCCCCCTCGATGGCCCTCTGCCCTTCCAGGCTGGCTTTTTTGTAGAGGCCCACCGCAAGGGCTAGGTACTGTCGGCGGGCAACAGCGTAATAGGGCTGATAAACGGCCACTTCTCGCGGGCTAGCGGGTTCAAGTTGCAAAGCCATAGTGCGCTAGGAGAGGGGTACAGCTTTTTCTAAGTTTCATGAAGTTCTACAAAATGGGTGGGATCCCCATAGCCAAGAGAGATCTCTGCATTGGCTGTAGCAAGTGTCGCCGGAAAAAGCTGTGAGGTCAATTGCGGCAGAGAACCCAGAAAAAATTATAAGGGGCCACTGCAACCCATCTTATTCAGCGTATCGCGAAGCGGTGCGGTTCCCGGTAGGGTGCCGGAGGCATAGCACCATCGCGACAGCAGGTCAGCGGACTACGGATAGATTGCCCAATTGTCTACTTTTCCTTGAGGGATCCCGCATCCCATGCTGGGGAGAAGCGTTGGAAAGTCGGGGATCTCTGGGAAAGAATAGAAAGAGGGGGGATCCCTGCCCCTGATAGCAACCGGCTTTTCTCCTGCCGGCAATAGCGAGATGGCATCCTTGCCTGGTTATCCAAACGCTTGGCATCTTCTGTCTTCATGAGCACAGCCCAAGGCCCAACCGCCTCTCGTCTCGACCTTCTCCCCCCGGGAGAGGGAGGAATAGCGGCCAACCCCCTGCTGGAGTGGGATCCCGTCCTGCAGCACAAGTTCCAGCAGCTTGTCCAGATCTTCGCTGAGATGGAGCGGGTCTTGGTGGCCTACTCGGGGGGAGTTGATAGCAGCTTGGTGGCCAAGTTGGCCTGGGATCAGTTGGGGGAGCGGGCCCTGGCTGTCACCGCTGCTTCTCCTTCGCTGCTGCCCGAAGATTTGGAAGAAGCAATTCAGCAGGCTCGGCAAATCGGGATCCGCCATCAGATCGTCGAAACCCACGAGCTGGAGGATCCGAGCTACGCTGCCAACCCTGTTAACCGGTGTTACTTCTGCAAAAGTCACTTGCACGATACCTTGCGCCTGTTGGCCCAAGCCCAGGGATATAACCATGTGGTGGATGGTCTCAATGCCGACGATCTTGCCGATTACCGACCGGGGACACAGGCAGCTCGGGAGCGCGGCGTGCGTTCCCCTTTGGCGGAGGTGGGGATGAGCAAGCTGGAGGTGCGGCAATTGTCTCGCCACCTGGGGCTGTCTTGGTGGGATAAACCGGCCCAGCCCTGTCTCAGCTCCCGCTTTCCGTATGGAGAGGCGATCACCGCCGAGAAGCTACGTCGGGTGGGAGCGGCAGAGCGCTATTTGCGCAGCTTGGGTTGGCGGCAGGTCAGGGTGCGCTCCGAAAAGGACACCGCCCGCATCGAACTTCCTCCGGATCAGATCGTGGAGTTTGTGCAGAAAACCAATCTGGAAGCGCTGGTCAAGGCCCTGCAATCCTTCGGCTATCTCTATGTCAGTCTCGATTTGGAGGGCTACCGCAGCGGCAAGCTCAACCGAGTCCTCAACCTTTCCCAGTTGGCCACAAGCTAGCGGGCTGGGGAAGCCGTAGGGGATCTGTGTTGAAGTTTTGCGCCGGGTGATTATGAGAGGGTTGCGGTTGCTCTGGCTCTGCTTGGGGGTGCTGGGGTTGGCAGTTGCCGGCCCTACTGCGGCTCAGGTGGAGTCCCAGAAGAAGGGGGGCGCTCAGCCCATGGATACGACTGACCTCAGCGCCGTTGCCGACCGAACGTTACGGCTGCGTTCTGACCGGCAAACCTTCGATCAACGGGCGGAAGTTTTCCAGGCGGAAGGCAATGTGGAGATGCGGCTGGGCCGCTCTGTGTTGCGGGCGGATCGCCTGCGCATTGAGCTGCGACAGCGGCGGGCTGTGGCCGAGGGCAATGTTTCTATTCAACTGGATCGGCAGCGCATTCAGGGATCCCGCCTAGAATACGACTTTGAGCAAGAGCGGGGATTTTTGGAAGAGGCCTTCGGGCAGGTGGATATTGGCCAGTTGCAGGCCAGTGGATCCCCGGCAGCCGCCCTCTCTCCGCAGCGGCTGGTGCGCTTTCGTGCCGTTCGCATCCGCTTCGATGCCAACACCTGGGAAGGAGAACAGGTGCGGCTGACCAACGACCCGCTGGATCCGCCGGAGTTGGAGATTCGTAGCCCACGGGTGACCTCCACCCTGCAAGCCGATGGCTCCAGCCTTTTGATTGCCGAGGCCGGCCAACTGGCCTTCGACCAGGTCTTGTTTCTGCCTCTGCCCATTCGGTTGCGCTTCGACTCATTAAACCGTCAGCCTCCGGTCAGCATCTTCTACGATGATTTCGACAGGGAAGAATTGCGGCGCGGCTTGATCCTCCAGTCCAACATTGAGCTGCTGCGGGATCCCAACGTGAGCTTGGTGCTCTCCCCGCAACTGTATCCACAACGTCTTTGGGGCAGTGAGCAGGGCCTTTTGGATGGGATCGGGCTGCGGGCCGATTTTTGTTGGCGGCAACCGGAAGCCAACGCTCAAACCTCGCTGTTTGCCGAGCTGCGGGGGATCGTCTTCCAGGAGTTTGCTCAGCGCTTGCGAGCCCAGGTCGAACACCGCATCACCACCGGCGATGGCGGAGAAGTCGCCTACACCTACGCCTATCGGGAACGCTTCTTCAGCGGTCGCCTGGGGTTTCAAATTGTGGAAAACCGCCTCGGTGCCAGCTACCGCTCACCCACCCTGCGCCTGGGCAATACCGGCTTGGATCTCAGCTACCGCATAGCCGTCGACTACATTGATGCCTTGGGGCAGCCGGATGAAATCGACACGGATCCGGAGTTGGCCTTAGCCAACACCACCGACCGCATTCAGCTCTCCCGCCTGCAACTGGGGGCAACCTTGAATCGCTCCTTTCCCCTCTGGAGCCCTCCCAAGACGGCGGCGGATCCCCCACCCCGCTTTTCCGCTCTGCCCATCGAGCAAGGGATCTGGCTCAGCACCGGCGTGAGCAGCAGCCAGTCTTTTTACTCCAATGGCCGAGCCCAGAGCTATACTGCCGGCAGTATTGGCATTGATGCGGTGATCGGGGCTTTTGTGGCCGATACCTTCGACTACACCAACCTGAGGGTGACCTACTCCAACGGTTTTTTGGCCGGAGCCTCGCCATTTTTGTTTGACCGCATCACCACGCGGGAACAGCTCGTCCTGGGCTTTTTGCAACAACTGTACGGCCCGCTGCGGGTGGGGGCAGAGACGACGGTAGATTTGCAGTCAGGCCAGCAGGTGGATGTCGTCTATCGCCTGGGCTATGACCGCCGCACCTATGGCTTCAGCCTGCAGTACAATCCGGTGCGCCAGTCGGGGGCTCTGGAGCTGCGGGTGGAGGGCCTGAACTGGGATCCCGGCCAATCCTCGCCGCAGCGGAGGACGGAATCGAGGGCCCACGAGCCGTGATCCCCAAACTCCAAGGGAACGGAAAAATGTAATCCTGACTACTACTCTGTGGAGATTTTCTATGAGAAATTACCCCAACTTGGGGAGAAATCCTACCTCAAATCTGCCTTGAATTGCAGAACCCTTCTGGACATCGAAACGGTAAGGTAAGATACAGAAGTTACAGTCATTTTAAACAGGAATGAGACCTTTCCGTGGCATTGCTTCCTAACTCTCCTCTCCCAAAGGAGAGGGGCTGAGGGTGAAGGATGACTCCCTCTGTAAGCGGCGCGGAACGCTTGGGAAGTGTTTCAATCTAGTTTGGAATGACTATGAATGACTATGTTTTTCCAGGATTGATTTCTGCCAGTTGGGATCGCCGTATCGCAGACTACCGCAGTGATCCCCAGACGGTGTTAGGGTAGATGGTAGGCTGAGCAACGTGGGCTGGTAATCTGAATTATGCAAACACTCGATGCAATCCCCGATAAAAAACGAGCAGAGCGAATAACCTGTAGCTACATCAATGCGACCAGCTCTATTCAGGTGGTTCGCATCACGAATATCGAAAACTGGTACTTTGAGCGGGTGGTCTTTCCAGGCCAGCGGCTGCTCTTTGAAGCGGTGCCTGGAGCCAAGCTAGAGATTCACACGGGCATGATGGCCAGCTCCATTCTGGCAGACACCATCCCCTGTGAAAAGCTGCGCGTTCGAGAAACGGAGCCGGTGACTGCGGGCGCCTAGATCTCCAGAGGCCAGGGGTGCGGACTAGGTTTCGCGGCCTTGCTGCTTTCTCTCTTCTCTTTCCGAACTGGGGGAAGGCTGAGGTGAGGGGCTGGCGGAGCGGCGCGGCTTCGGGGGTAGTGGGATATCCAGGAAGCGGGCGCTCAACCTCACTGGGCTGGTTTCTTGCCGCTGGGGAGGCCAAGGGATCCCCAACCAACGGGCCGTGATCTCCAGCAAGCTGGGGGGTGGTGTCGGGGTAGGAGTTGGTGTTGGTGATGGGGTGGGATAGAGATCCAGGCGCGGTGGCCGTGGGGTGCTGACCCGAAAAGCATCGGGAGGGGGTTGGGTCAGGGGTACATTCGGATCCCCGCATCCCAGCAAGCCCAGCCCGCCAGCAAGCAACAGGCCGTACAATTTTCGAGTGCCTCTACTGCCCATGAGTACGCTGCTGGACACCTCCAACAGGGTATCATCGAGAGCCCAAGGTTCTGAGCTGAGCTTGTAGATCTGCCTCCAGGCCGGACAGCTCACGAGCCAGGGTTGCGTAGCGGTTGCCAGTCAAGTTTTTGGCGGTAAATTGCTCCAGCAGTTGCTGATCCCGGGCAACCATTTGGTTGAGATACTGAGCCACAGAGGCTTGTGGATCCTCGACTAAAGCTCGGCACACCTGTAGGGCCATCACCAGTTGGGCCCGCACCTGCAAAAACAGCGATTGGATGTACTTTTGCTCAGCCTCACTGAGTTGCCGAAAATCCCGCCAATGCTGCCCCCCCTGCAGGGATTGTTGGAGCTCGTTGACCCAGTGGTTGTAGTCTTTTACTTTGCGGGCCAGATCGGTGGCAAACTTCATCACCTCGGGGGTGCTGTTGAGCAGATGGGCTTCCTGCCAACGCTGCCGGATGCGATGCAGGCTTTTTCCCAAGCGCAGGCTGACTCTCAGGATCCCCAACAGGAGCAGCAGTAGGATCCCGGCAGCCGCGGTATAGGACACCCAAGAGCCGGGATCCCGCATCCCCAAGAAGATGACCAAGGCTATTGCTATCAAACCAAAGGCCAGCATGCCCCAGGAGCGTAGCCGCTGTTGCTGCAAACGCAGGTACTCTGCCCGCAGATCAAAGGCCTCGCAGCAAGCGTCCAGATCGGCGGCCATGAGCTGGCGAAACTCGTCCACAGAGATCGGTTCCACACTAATCATCGAGGGCACCCTTAACGCAAGTGGATCGAGGCCAAACGGCATCAAGACCTGCCCTGCCAATCACGGGCAGCTTCCGTGCTTTCTTGTAGGGGCTCCAGCGTTTCGCTGGCCGGAACCACCATCAACCCATACCCTCCGCTGCGGCAAAAATCGACGATCTCCTGCGTGTCAAAGCGTTCTGCCACGGGCTTGGGCAGTCCCTGTTGAGCCAACCGCTGCGCATATTTTCTTGCCGCAAACGAGCTCTCGAAAGCAATGACGATATCTTGACCCCCAACCTGGCGCGTGCAGATTCCCTCCTGCCCATTGGCTTGGTAAAGCAGCACAATCACCTGGGGGGGCAAGTCTTCTGGGCTGACCCAAGACAAACCCTTCTCAGCCTGGGATCCCCCGCTAAGCAATACATCCCGCGCCTCATTCAGCCGCGCCAGTTGCGCCTCTAGCAAGGGTCTTTGTCGCTCGTCCTCCAGTTCTGCGAGGGCAGTACTGAGGGTTTGGTATTCCTGAAACAGTCGCCCCCGGATCTGCCGCTCGGTTGCGTCCGGCGGAAGGTTGAGAATCTCAAGGGCTTCGGCGGTGTTCATCATGGGCTCTGATTTATTCAAAATCATTGCCTAGACTAGCTGCTTTGAGAGTCTCTGGAGAGAAATTCTCCTATGATCGTGGCTGCCCGCTTTCTCGGCCAGAAGAGAGGGTGGACTCACCGTTCGCGCCAGCGGGCCGGAGGCCTTGTGCGGCGATGATGACTTCCATCTTGGGGCTGCTCAGCAGGGGAATTGACCTGGGGTTGGTCAGATAAAGAGGGAAGGGGGAAGCCCAACTCAAAAGCCTCTCGTGCCAGCAAAGCCAGCAGAGATGGATTCAACTGGGCGCGTTTCACCCGCTCCTTGAGGCGATTCCACAGGTGTGCTCGGTGGATGCGTTCCAACTCTTCTCGCTGTTCACGTATCATGTTGTTCCCACCTCTCTTGTATCAATCCTAACTAAGCAACAGGGGAGCTGGTGTCAGGGAACTTTGATGGATTTTAGGAGATGGGATCCTCATTTTCTCCGTTCGCGCCAGCGGGCCGGAGGCCTTGTTGACCCGCCGGGATCCCTGGGGTTGCCAGCAGGGAACACCATTCACATCTGTAATTTCTTGTGTTGCAGCAAGCCCGTCTTCGGAATGTACAAGGGCGGGATCCGACAGTTTTTCTAGGGACATTTTGGGATCCCTGCGCGCTTTAGAGGTCTTCCACACAGGGAACTGCGGCCTTGACAGGGCCAGCTTGCCCCAATCTATCCAAAAAATGCTGCAGGAGCTGAAAACCGGGTGGGTTGAGGCTGTAGTAAATCCAGCGCCCCTGCTGGCGAGCATTGACCAATTTCGCATCCCGCAGGGTTTTTAGGTGAAACGAGAGCTTGGATTGGCTCACCTTCAGCTCCTCGCAGAGATCACAAACACACAACTCACGCCCCTGCAGCAGTTGCAGCACGCGCAGGCGAATCGGGTCGGAGAGAGCGTGGAACCCCGCCCGCACCTGCTCATCCATCCAATCCCCTTCTACCTCAACCAGCAACGAAACCATCATTCAACCAGGGTAGCAGGAGTTTTGCGCTCCAGTTGTCGATCAGTTGGACGGCAGGGAAAAGGCGCAACAGTCAACCGGCTCAGCGACGGTAGGTCAACCGCGCTTGAAGATAACACTGCCAACATTCCGTTGCCAACTTTGTGTTCTCTTTAACGTTTCTTGTTGCTGCCTTCACAAGCTCTCTACAGTTTCGCTGGAATCAATCACTGGGATCCGTTATGCGAGAGACACAGTTGCACCGGCTATGGCTGGTGTTGCTGGAAAAAGCTGCTTTGAATCATCTGTTGAAAAGCCTGGGCTGCTCGCGAAGTGTGCAGAACCCTCGCGAGAGCATGACTCTAGTCAATAATAAGCTCAACTATACTGAAAATAATGTATAATATGTTCAGTACGGATTACTACCAGTTGATCTTTCTGTTTACTTTCGAGTCTGCCAACATGGTAGCCAAAGCAAAGCAGAAAATTGGTAGTAAGACGACACGGAAACTGCGCTTTGGGTATTCTACTCAAAGCTTTGCGGGATACCGCCATTCTGTTTGGACTCCGTCCCGCTAACGCGAATGGAAACAAACAGAATGCTATCGCTGCATAGTTGAACAGTGATGTTCAGCAGTGTTCAGCGTAAATGTATCAGCATCTACAAACGGCTCATCAATCTTTTGCCAAGACGGAGACGTTAATCCCGACACAGGGATCCAATACGAGCTTGGCAGGTGGCGATTTCTTGGGGGGTGAGGTTGTCCCAATTGACGTCGCGGCGCAGCACCAAGCCATTGTGCCCGGTGATGAAACGGGGCAGCTCTGCTTGGTCGATCACGCTCAGATCCCGCATGTGATAGGTAGTGTAATAGGTAACATCTGGGCTCTCGAAATCCACGTCGATAAGGGTGAGGGTCTTGCGGGGGGGCAGAGGGCTGCCCAAGAGGGGACGAGGGCCAGAGCCGAGAATGCCGCAGTGAAGCAGTTGCAGTTGCCCTTTGTGGCCAGGGTAGTAGCCGTGGTCGTGGCCGCTGATGTAGGTGTGGACGCGGTACTTCTCCAGCAGAGCCCGTTTGGCATCCGCCTCCAGCAGCACTTCTCCCGGATCGTCGCGCCCAACGGTAATGGCATAGAGGGGTAGGTGGCCGATGACGATGCGCAACTTGGCCTTCTGAGCCCGTTCGCTGGCCAGAGCCGCTTCCGCCCAGGCCATTTGTTCGGGCGGGATGTAATTGCAGGTGGCATCCCAGACTAGGTAAAACACATCGTCTTTTTCAAAGGTGTAGTAGAAGGGAAAGTCCCCCCGATCCACAAAGTTCAAACCTGGGTCGTGGGCCGGATCGTTCCAAAACTCGCGGGCCAGATCCCGTTCTTTTTGAAAGAGAAAGCCGCCCTGCGTGGTGCGGGCACAGGAAGCATCGTGATTGCCCAAGGTAAAGCCGTAGGGAAGTTTGGCCGCACGGATTGGGCCAGCCACATGCCGGTCGAAGGCTGCCCACATGGCGCGAATGCGCTCCTCCGACAGGCGGGGATCCTGACCGGCCACCATATCTCCTCCTCCCAAAACAATATCCGGCTGAAGATAGGGGATGAGGCCGATGCCCCGATCCACCTCTGGGTCGTATTCCACCGAGCCGTAGATGCCGTTCATGTCACTGATGACCAAGAGGCGCAGATCTCGGCGGGGGGGGATGTAGAGGCCATGGGGGGCATCTGGATGGGGGACGACGGTGGGGGTGGGCTGGGGGGTAGGAGAGGGGAGAGCGGCTCTAGGGGATCCCATCCCTGGGGCTAGATGAGAGGGCTGCTGCCGACTGGCCCAATAGGCTCCTGCCAATCCACTGCTGCTGGCCAACCCCAACAAACCCAGAATTACCTTGCGCCGCTGCATGATCTTTGCCCCCAACACTCCAGCGGTATTGTAGAAAATCAAAAGGCTGATGTTGGGCTCTTCCATCTGCGCACGGCCTGGACTCGGCTCGAAGATGGCTATGCGCGGCAGCTCTTGTAGAGTTCGGGGTGTTTTTTGAACAACTGTTGACGCACAAATGCTACCTTGGTAGAGATGAGCAACTACCTATCTCAGACTCGGTATGACTTGAGGTTTTCCATGCCTCGCCCCTTGGATTCTTTGGAAGCTGCTTTGGAACGGTGCCGGGAGTGCAATCTGCGTTTGAGCCGACAGCGCCGTTACATCCTGGAGCTGCTGTGGCAGTGTGGCGAGCACCTCTCCGCCCGCGAGATTTACGATCGCCTAAATCAGCAGGGCAAACCGATTGGCCACACGTCCGTTTATCAAAACCTGGAAGCTTTGGCCAGCCACAACATTGTCGAGTGCTTGGATCGTGCCGATGGGCGCCGCTACGGCAACCGCACCCATCCCCACAGCCACGTGAACTGTCTGGATAGCAACCGCATCTTGGATGTGGACGTGGAGCTGCCGCCTGAACTGCTGGCCCAAGTGGAGCAACAAACGGGCACCCGCATCCAAAGTTACCGCATTGAGTTTTTTGGGGTGGAAAAGCCTGCGGAGCCCCAGCAGTAACCTTGGCAAAGGGATCCCTGCTGCCCTGAGCAAAAGTTGGGCAAAGGTCAGTAAGCTCGATTTTGGCCTTTGCCGATTTGCGACTGGATTTGCTCGAGAGAACTGGCAGGGGCCAGGCATTTGTTGCCCCAGCACACCAGCCCTAAAGCTCCTTCCGGCAGAGGTTCGGTCTCGGTGGGGAGAGCAAAGACGGTGGCGGGCCAAGATCGTTGCTGAAAGGCGGGAATGGAATCGGCCTCCAGGGTGACTTTCACCCAATTGCTGTACCAATCCAGTCCGGCAAAAAGGCTGGGGCAGGTGCGCGGCTGGGTGCTCATGATGTGGGCAAAGGTTTTCAAGGCCTGCTCTGCCCGCTCCAGGTAGTCCAGATCTCCAGTGAGGGCGGCAAGGCGCACCAGGTTGGCAATGGCCACCCCATTGGCTGCAGGGGTAGCGTTGTCCTGGAACTCCTTCTCTCGCACCAACAGCTCAGGGGCACTCTGGGCATCGCTGACAAAGTATCCCCCCCTGGCCGGATCCCACAGTTGCGCATCCATCTCCTGCTGGAGCTGGAGGGCAGCCTGCAACCAGTCTTGAGGGGTGGGATCCCCCACCAGGGGCAGGCAGGCTTGCTGCAAGTCCAACAGGGCCTTGATCAGCAGGGCGTAATCTTCCGATTTGGCGGGCACCTGAGCTGTGCCATCGTAGTTCAGGCGCAACAGGGATCCGGTCTCAGGGTGGCGCTGCCGGCTGAGGATGAATTGGGCAGCCCGCAGAGCGAATTGCAGATAGTCTGCGTTGCCGAACACTTGATAGGCCCGCGCCAGGCCGGAGATCATCAAGGCGTTCCAAGAGACGATCATCTTGGTGTCGGTGACAGGTGGGATCCGCCCCGGCCAGGATTGCAGACGGGCCGACTGGGCATCCACTGCCGGAGGGAAGGGAACTCGTCGCTCCGCAGAGCCATAGCGTGCCTGAAAAAGATGGGTGGTCAAGGCGGTTTCAACTTCTGGCGGCAACGTCCCCCCCTGTTTGCGCTGCAAGACGATGCAGCCGGGCCGATCGGGGAAGTTGCCCCCCGGAGACAGGTCAAACGCCTGCTGCAAGGCGCGGAAGGTTTCTTCCCCCAAGAGATCCTGCAGCTCCTGCCAGCGCCAGACGTAGAACTCTCCCTCTTCCGGCTCCCGATCCTCTGCTCGGGCAAAGCTGTCGGCATCTTGAGCGGCGTAGAAGTATCCGGCAGGGGCGGTCATCTCTCGCGCCACCCACTCCACCGTCAGCCGCACCGCCCGCTCAATGGCCGGATCTTGGATACCGTGCGCCCACAGATCGGAGAGAAACTCTAGGATCTGCCCGTTGTCGTAGAGCATCTTTTCAAAGTGGGGCACCGTCCAGGTGGGATCCACGGTGTAGCGGTGAAAGCCGCCGGCCACATGGTCGAAGATCCCTCCCAACACCAAGGCCATGCCCCGCTCTTTGGCCCGTTCCAGAGCGCTCTGCGAGCCGGGGATCCCTTCTGGTGGGTCGAAGCGGGCCGAACGCAATACCAACTGGGCGTAGGGCATCATGGGAAATTGCTGCACCGCCCCGGCACTGGCGAGCAAAGGCTGGATCTTAGGGATCCCAGAGCGCAGCAGGTCGGCGGGAATGTGGTCTTCCGGCACTAAGTCGCTGAGGGTGGTCAGAGCCGTCAAAATCTGGCCTTTCATCTCCTCTATTTTTTCCTTTTCCTGCCGGTAAAACTGCAGGATGCGCTGCAGCAAGGCCAGAAACCCCGGGCGGCCAAAGCGGGGCTCTACGGGAAAATAGGTGCCAGCATAAAAGGGCACCAGGTCATCGGGCGTGAGGAAAACATTGAGGGGCCACCCCCCCTGCCCGCTCATAAGCTGCAACGCCTGCATGTAGATGCTGTCGAGATCGGGCCGCTCCTCGCGATCCACCTTGATGGGCAAAAAATGGGCATTCAAAAAGGCGGCAATTTCAGGGTTGGAGAAGGCCTCGCCCTCCATGACCGTACACCAGTGGCAACTGGAATAGCCGATGGATAGGAAAATCGGCCTATCCTCGGCCCGGGCTTTCTCCAGAGCTTCTGGGATCCAAGGCCACCAGTCCACCGGGTTCTCGGCGTGCTTGCGCAAATAAAGGCTGGAACTTGTGGCGAGGCGATTGGCCATAGGTACACCCTCTCACCTTTTTTTGCTTTTCAGGCTAGCGCGTTCTCCTGCCGAGGCCGAACCAACCCACTGTTGTTCGAGATACACTCACCTGCCTCATTTCCCTGGGATCCCCTGCTCCTGCTCGGCAGCCGGGACTAAAAACTCCAGAGGGCGCCCGTGCAAGACCAAGGTGGTGCTGGGATTTTCCACAAAGCCGATTCGCTCGTAAAAGCCACGCTGATGGGTTGTGAACAGGTAGATGCGCTCCACCGACTGCAGGTGGGGATGGCTGATCAGGGTTTCCACCAACTTGCGGCCAATGCCCTGACGTCGGTAATCGTGATCAACCACGATATCCCAGAGGACGGCTCGGTAAACCCCATCGGAAGTGGCGCGGCCAAAGCCAATCAGGCGCTCCCCATCCCAGGCGCTGACCACCGGATGGCTGTGGGCAACGGCCCGCTCCATCTCTTCCCGCCGGCGATTCTGGGCCCAAAAGGCGTTGCGGTTCAACAGCAGGAGAAGCTGATCCAGATCCAGCTCGCCCCGCTCCAAAGAGAAGCGAATGTTGCGGTTGTCCACCGGCTGACGAGAGAGGGCAATGACAGGCTCAGGAGAGGGATCGGGCATGAAGAAGACCTTTGCAGCAGTGAGGGTTGGCAAGGAAGGGGGAGTTCAGCAAAACACTTGGGCCTGACGAACGGAGACTAGCTGGCCGAGGCACTTTCGGCGGTTGGCCCCGCATGCTCTAGGGCATAGGCTTTGAAGCGCTCCAGATCCGCCTGGATGGTGCTCTCCACCACTTTGCCCACAAACAGGCCATCCAAGATTTTGCCGAGGATCCCCGGGATCTTGTAGGCCACCGACAGCTTCACAATGGTACTGCCTTTGCGGTCGTAAAAGCGCAGCGCGCCCCGGTTGGGCAGTCCTTCCACCGAACTCCAGCCGATGTGTTGGTGTTTCACCACCGTGTGGGTGCGGGAGATCCAACTGAAGGTGAGGCCGCGGGTATCCAGTGTCCACCGGGACAGCTCCTGATCCAGCAATTCCACCGAGCGGATCCACTTCATCCAGCGGGGCATGAGGGTGAGGTTGGCCCACAAATCCCATACCTGCTCGATGGGAACAGGTACCTCCACCTGACAGGTATGCTCTAGCCAATCCGACTCTGACATAGGGCCTCCCACGCAACACCCAGCAGAAACACAAACCATCCAGGGGCTTGGCCACAACGCCTCGGGACGGGATCCCTGCCTTTACAAAATTTTATATCGACCTAAGATAGCATTATCGGCCTCGTGAAAGTTTGGGGCTCTGCGCTTTTTGGCAGCCCGGTTTCTTTTGCCGGCAAGTTGCGGCTGCCCCCCATGAGGGCAATGCAGAAGGCAGGTATCATGATTGCCATCTGCAAGCTCCACTTGCAAAGGTTCGGTGCATCCACTCGGTTGACTTGACGGAACGACCTCACCATGGTTTCACAATGGAAACAGCATCTTAAGAACTACTTCGTGGCGGGGTTGCTGGTGGTGATCCCTCTGGCAACTACCATTTGGCTGACGGTGGAGGTGGCCACCTGGAGCATTGGCTTTCTGACCAGCATTCCGAAGCAGTTCAATCCCATCCAGGGTTTGCACCCGATCTTGATCAACCTCATCGATCTGGCGGTGGGCCTGTTGACGCCGATTGTGCTCATCCTGTTGATTGGCTTCATGGCCCGCAACATTGTCGGCCAGTGGCTGCTCAATCTCAGCGAACAGTTGCTCCATGCGATTCCGGTGGCGGGGCTGGTGTACAAGACCTTGAAGCAATTGGTCAGTGTTTTGTTTGCCCCCAACAATCAGCGCTTTCGGCGGGTGGTGCTGGTGGAATATCCCCGACCAGGAGCTTGGGCGCTGGCCTTTGTGACGGGCACCATTCAAACTCCCATTCGGCCCGATGGGCCGCAGCGCTCCCTTGGCCTGTTTGTGCCCACCACCCCCAATCCAACGACGGGCTGGTACGCCATTGTGCCGGAAGACCAGGTGGTGGAAGTGTTCATGCCGGTGGAAGATGCTTTTAAGATGCTCATTTCCGGCGGCATTGTCACCCCTGAGAGTTTTGAAGCGGGGCTGCAGCGGCGAGAAGGAGCTTTGGCCGTGACCATGCCCAGTTTGCGGGAGCTGGTGGAGCAGGAGCGGGTGGCAGGATCCCCCAGGGCTGACTCGGTGGGCTCTGAGGTAGGTTTTGAGACTGAAGGGATCCCTTAATCCTGCTTTCCTGTCCCTGCAGAAGGGCCGGGCTGCCAGAGCTGGTATTCTTTGGCCTGTTCCAAGCGCACATAAAAAGGCCGCATTTGCCGATCCAATGCCTCCACTTGCTCGGAGGGAAAGGCCTTCCAGTCAGCACGGCTGGCCCAGCGGAGGATGAGGTGGACAAGTTCGGGATCCTCTTGATCCAGCCAAACTTCTTTGCCCAGAAAACCCGGATGCCGGCGCAGGGCGGATCCCCAAACCCGCTCGTCTTGCTCAAGAAAGGCTGCTTGCCCACCGGGAGGAACCCGGAAGCAGAGATGTTCGATGGCGATAGGGCCGGGCGGGCTGGGGCAGGTCGACATAGGAGCAGAGGCGGCAAAGTTAAAGATGGGCCCTCTCAAGACTCCAGGGGGGAAGCAGTCAATCGTTGCAGGGTGGGAATGAAGTCGGGGTAGGAGATGCGGGCACAGTCGGCTCCCCTGAGGAGGGTGGATCCCTGCGCTCCTAGAGCTGCCACCATCAGGCTCATGGCGATGCGGTGATCCTCGTGGCTGTCGACCTCGGCCCCGTGAAGAGGGATCCCTCCCTTGATTTCCAGGCCATCAGGATATTCAGTGACCTGGGCTCCCATGCGGCTCAGCTCTTGGGCTATGGCAGCCAGACGGTCGCTTTCTTTGACCCGCAGCTCTGCGGCATCGCGAATCACGGTGATCCCCTCGGCAAAGGCCGCCGCCACCGCCAAAACCGGGATCTCGTCGATCAGGGTGGGGATGAGATCGCCGGCGATGGTGCAGCCGCGCAAGCGGGCCGAACGCACCCGCAGATCTCCCAGGGGCTCGCCGGCCATTTCCCGGAGGTTCTCAATTTGGATGTCAGCCCCCATCTCCTGCAACACCTGCAGCGCACCGGTACGGGTGGGGTTGAGGCCCACATCCCTTAGCAGCAATTCGCTCTCGGGCACAATGGAGGCGGCCACCAGCCAAAAGGCTGCCGAGCTGATATCCCCCGGCACCTGAACTCTCTGGCCCACCAGGCGGGATCCGCCCACCACGGCCACGGTTTTCGCCTCTGGATCCACGTGAATGTTGGCCCCGAAGGCCCGCAACATCCGTTCCGAGTGGTCCCGAGAGAGAGCCGGCTCGGTGACTTGGGTGGTGCCTTCTGCCAGCAGACCCGCCAGCAAGAGGCAGGATTTTACCTGCGCCGAAGCCACCGGGGAGCGGTAGTGAATGCCCTTGAGGGATCCCCCTTGTACGGCCAAAGGTGCCAACGTCCCACCGGCCCGTCCCCAAATGCTGGCCCCCATCTGCCGCAGCGGTTCTACCACCCGCCCCATGGGCCGCGAGCGCAGGGAGCGATCGCCGGTGACGGCAAAAAAGCGCCCGGCCTGGCCAGCCAGGATCCCCAGCATCAGGCGCAAGGTGGTGCCGGAGTTACCTGCATCCAACACGTCCGCCGGTTCTTGCAGCCGGCCCAGGCCAACTCCCCGAATGCGAACACACTCGCTGTTGAGCTCCGAAATATCTGCCCCCAGCGCCCGAAAACAGGCTGCCGTACTGCGGGGATCCTCTCCCAGCAACAGCCCTTGGATGGTGGTTTCTCCTTCGGCCAGGGATCCCAGCATCAGGGCGCGGTGGGAAATGGATTTGTCGCCGGGGATGCTCACTTGGCCGCGCAGGCCCTTGGCCGGCGAGAGAGTGAGGATATCGGTAGAAGAAGAGTGAGTCAACACAGCAACCCTGACGGCAGACTTGGCAAAAGCGGCAGCAGTCTCATCATACTCAGAGCGGGACTCGCGCCCCAGAGATTTTGCCGGGGATCCCAAGACAGCCTGTCTTTTGACGGCAACCCCTCTTTTCCCAGAGGATCACCTTAACAACATGGATTCCTCGGTCGGGGCCTGGCCTCGGCCTTTTTTTTGCAGATACTGAACTTTGTAGCAGCAGAAATAGAACCCCCGCAGACTGTGCTTGGCAAGGTGTATCAACACGACTCTGTTTTGACCGAGGAGGTGATGGCCTACCTGCAACCCCAGGGGGGCGGTATTTTTTTGGATGTGACGTTGGGAGGGGGTGGACACAGCTTGGCGCTGCTGCGGGGGGGAGCTGCTCGAGTGGTGGGGTTGGATCGGGATCCGGCGGCTCTGCAGGCGGCGCAAGCGCGTTTTGCAGCAGAAGGGATCCCCGGCAGCCGCATCCAACTGTGGCACCTCAATTTTGCCGATTTCGATCTGCAGCAGCACGGCTTTCGGGATGAGCAGGGGCAGGGGATCCCCTTCGATGGCATCGTGGCCGACTTGGGGGTGAGTTCTCCGCAACTGGACTGTCCTGAGCGGGGATTTAGCTTTCGCGGGGAGGGGCCGCTGGACATGCGCATGGATCCCAGTGCCGCTCAGGAAACCGCTGCCGATTGGGTTAATCATCGCCCGGTCGAAGAGTTGATCGAGATTTTCACCCGTTACGGCGAAGAGCGATTTGCCCGCCGCATTGCCCATCACATCGAGCAGGCTCGTCCCCTCGCCACAACCACTCAGTTGGCCCAGGTGGTTTGGCAGGCGGTACCTCCGGCAGCTCGGCGAGGCCGCATTCACCCGGCCACTCGGGTCTTTCAGGCGTTGCGCATTGCCGTGAACCGAGAACTGGAGGCTTTAGAAACCTTGCTGGCCCAAGCCCCCACTTGGTTGAAACCCGGCGGCAGGTTGGCCGTGATCAGCTTCCATAGCCTTGAAGATCGCCTGGTGAAATGGGCCTTTCGCAGGGATCCCCGTTGGCAGGTGCTCACCCCCAAGCCCTTGTCCCCTTCCGAACTGGAACGGCAACGTAATCCACGGGCCCGCTCTGCCAAACTGCGAGTGGCTGCCCGCAGCAGTCAGATGTAGGTTTAGGTTGGTTCTCCCGCTCTCAAGAGATCGGCTACCGTGAAGCGGACGGCTAGCCCGCCGAGACCAGGAATCGGGAGAAGGGGGTTGCTGTTGGGGGGCGCGGGGAACTAGGGTGAAGCGGAACCGGCGGTCCCACACCGTCGGATTCCTTGGTGTGTGTGAGGTTAAGCCCTATGGTTAGCCAGCCTTTGAACGCAGGTCTTGATCGTCCCAAAAGCCCTCGTCGCCACAGACGGTCTTCTGCTCTGAGCCGACCCCTCTCCGGTACAGTTCAGGCCAGCCGCACCCAACCTTTGAATTTGAAGTTGAAATCAGCCCATCCTCGCAGCCAGCATCTTGCTTGGGCAGAACACCTAGCCTGGTGGAAGCAAATCTCCACAGGGATGGCTATCCTCTCCGGCGTTTCAGTGTTGAGCCTTTACAGTTGGACTGTGCATACCCAAAGCCGGTGGAGCCAGCGTTACCAGGTGTGGCAGCAGATGCAGCGCAACGAACGACAGTTTCTGCTGACTCAGGAATCCATCGCCAATTCTCTCCGGGAAATCGCCGACCGCTCCGAAATGGTGCCGCTGGTACCGGATCGGATGATCGAGGTGCCAATTGCCTCTCCCAGCCAAGTTAAACCGGATCCAGCCCACCAGGCAACGGCTTTGCCAGAAAGAGCGCTCCGCGCCGCTCACGCGACCGAAAAAGCCCCTCTTTTCTATCCGGTTGGGTACTAATTCATACGGATCCCGCCCATGACGGCTAGGCCAGCGTCCCCATCTTGCTTTCCCAAAAGCTGTGGGTCTTGTGAAGTCTCAGCGTATCTGATACATTTACGCTGAACACTGCTGAACATCACTGTTCAACTATGCAGCGATAGCATTCTGTTTGTTTCCAAACAGAATGGCGGTATCCCG
>NZ_JBSSBO010000027.1:0-41206 GCF_054058915.1 Thermostichus sp. MS-CIW-41 | reverse complement strand
AACAGAAAGATCAACTGGTAGTAATCCGTACTGAACATATTATACATTATTTTCAGTATAGTTGAGCTTATTATTGACTAGAGTCATGCTCTTTCCTCTCTGCTCCCTTGAAGATTAAAGAACTGAAGTTCAGTATAAAGCCAACTCAGAGACGGCTCCAAATGCCAAGGCGCTCCTGCTGGGCTTTTTCTTGTAGGCCACCATAGTAGCTGTCGTACTTGATGTTGTGGCTGTAGGGGATGATGCGGGCCAGGCCATTGCGCACCAACATGGCGTTCATCTGATGGCCTTCTAACCAGACATAGGCCTCCACCAAGCCCGTAGCATCTACGTTGCGCAGCAACTTATCCCCTTCCAGCTTGACGGTGCGGTAGAGGATGCGCTCCCGCATCAGTTCAATGGCTTGCTGGTAATAGGGGTTTTCTTCCGGGCTGAGACCCTCGATCCCGGCCAACCGGATTAGGCGCATCTTCTGTTCCCCTTCGATTTGCACCACTAGGGTGTCGCCGTTGACCACCCGCACCACAACCGCATCTGGGTAGCGATCGAAGCGGTGGTTGTCGAAGTAGAACAGGGTATCGGGAACGACCCGGGGCTCTCCAAACCCGTGGCTGGGAAGGACGGGTATGGCCAGAAGCAATCCCAATGCAGCAGAGCCGAGAGCAATACGCTGGAACATGACCTTAATTCCCCACTTTGGACGCAGCCCCCTCTTCTTTTCCCGCCGGGGAGTTTCCGGTGGCAACGCTCAAAGTGTAATGGTAGCGGCAACTCTCCAGAAAACAATCCCACCGCAGATTTGAATTGGCCAGCAGTAGATCCGCCGTTGGTTGGGTTGCCCAAGGCTCCCAGGCGACTGAGCCATTCCTGCTCGCTTTTCTTCAGTTCCCCGGCTCTCCCCGCAATTGCTGGGCAAATTTGTCGGCGAACTTGTCGCTGTCGAAGCGAGCCTGCGCGTTTTGAATGGCTTGGTGAATGCGCCGCTCGGTCGCGTCCGTGGTGCGGAGCACTTTGCACCCATCTCGGGTGTGGGTATTTGGGGTATAGCCGGGCTGAGGGTAAAAGCTTGGAAGCCCTTCTCTACTCTAAGCCTTGAATCACGTTTTTCTTTCTGCTTCTCCCAAGGCGGCTCCGGCGGTCGTTGCCAAGGTATTAAAAGTTCCACGGCTCCTGCTCTCTTTGGGAGACATTCTGAACTCAAAAAGAGGCTCTGGGGTGGTTATTTGTAGAACCCAAGCTACTACGCGGGTACAGCGGGGCAAGTTTCCGGAGAGGTTATCAAGCGCTACACAGAGGCTCAGAAGACAGAGCAAGGGGGCGATTGAGTCCCTTTGGTCACACTCAAGGCTCATATCCATGCTGGCTTACAAGCTGAGGCAGTTTTGAGGGACGCTCTGTAGCTGCTGTCAACCTGCCGTGAACCTAGGACCGCTGAGATAAACGATGATAAAAACAGCAGCTGCTGTTAACCCTCCGGAGTTCGAAGCCTAGGGATCCCCTCCATGACTTCCCAGATTCAGCCCTGCACACGCGAACAGATCTTGAATGGAATGGGCATCACCACCCTGTTTTCGGCTCTCATTGTGGGTCTCTGGATCTGGCTGGGATCCTCCTTTCCCGTGCCGTTTCGCTGGGATCCCCTAGCCTTGGCGTGGGGGGCAGGGCTGGGACTGGGGGTGGCTCTGCTCAGCGGCGGGGTTTACCGGCTCTGGCCAGCCTGTCGTCGGGCAGCCACTGCCTACTTACACTGGGTGGCGGATCCCTTGCAGTGGGGAGATATCCTTTGGGTGGGCCTGCTGCCGGGCTGGAGCGAGGAATGGCTGTTTCGCGGTGTGCTGCTGTCAGCTCTGGTGGCCAGCCCCTTAGGGTGGACAGGCGGGATCCTGCTGAGCGGCCTCTTGTTTGGCGCCTTGCATTGGCTGGGATGGCAGGGCTGGCCCTATGCCGTCTGGGCCAGCGGGGTTGGTATCCTCATGGGGATTGGCTTGTGGCTGTCGGGAAACCTGTTGGTCACCATTGTCGCCCACACCCTTGTCAACTGGATTGGGGTTTGTGCCTGGAAATGCTTTTTCTCTCAAGCGGAGCCCTAAAGGATGCAGTTTTCCTGCTCCCCTCTTCCCTTATGGGAAAGGGGTTGCCTGTAAGCAGCGCAGAACCTTGGGCAAGTGCCGCAAATTGAGCTTAACTTACTTGTCGATGCCTTCCTGTCAATGCCCCACCGAGATCTCCTACAACTAGTTTGGGGATCCTTCCCATGGCTGCGCGTGGGGCGATCTTTGCTGCTCGTCGGGCTGGTGGTGTACGGCTACCTGCTCTGGCTGGGCTGGTTTCAATCGGAGCGAATGATCTTTTTGCCTCGTCCCGCCAGCTATCGAGATGGGGACGCCATTCTCAAGCTCACGACCTCTGATGGGCTGCAGATTTCAGCGGTATATCTGCCCAATCCGGCTGCTGCTTATACCCTCCTCTATAGCCATGGCAACGCTGAAGACTTGGGGGATATCCTGCCCCGCTTGGTGCACCTGCAGCAGGCTGGGTTTGCCGTCTTGGCCTACGACTACCGCGGTTACGGCACCAGCGAAGGGATCCCTTCCGAGGCCGGCGCTTACAAAGACATCGAGGCCGCTTACGCTCACCTGGTTGCCCAAGGGATCCCGCCGGAGCAGATTTTGGTTTATGGGCGCTCGGTGGGGGGTGGGCCATCGGTTTATTTGGCAGCCCAAAAGCCGGTGGGGGGCGTGATCCTGGAATCCACCTTCGTCACAGCCTTTCGCGTCTTAACCCGCATCCCGCTGCTGCCCTTCGATCGCTTCGATAACCTCAGCCGCATGGCCAAGATCAATTGCCCGCTGCTAATTTTGCACGGTACCCAGGATCGTCTAATCCCCTTCTGGCATGCTGAAGCCCTTTACCAAGCAGCACGGGATCCCAAACGCTTGGTGCCCATCGAGGGAGCCGATCACAACAACTTGCTGCAGGTGGCCAGAGAGCGCTATGTCACCATCCTGCACCAATTCGTAGCCGAGCTGGTGGATCCCAAGCTGCAGGCAGGCTGAGCAGCAACTGCCAATGTTCCCTTCCTTGCGTAACTGGGAGGTCGCGAGCGGGAATAGGAATGGTGGCGTTAACTGGCCTTTAAGCTTTTTGAGCCAGCAATTCTTGCAACAGATTCTGCGCCGTCTCCATAAAGCGCATCACATCGGGCTGATGGCTCCAGATGGGGTCATTTTCAGGAAAAACCTCCAGCGAGAACATACCCTGCACTGTCTGGAGGTAGGGCAGCAGGACGGCATAGCTGGCCTGGCTGAGACCAGACCTCAGAACCTTATCCAAGAGCTTGAGCATCTGCCGTACCAGCTCCCAGCTCACTTTCAAAGGGGGGTAGAGCATCACACAGAGGGGAAACAGCTCCTGCTGGATAGCCGCCATGCTGCCTTCTAGGGCACAGAGGCCCAAGTACACCTGAAACATCTCCACATCGCGGATGCTGGAAATCCGCACGTTCAGATCTGTCAAGGGACCGCTTTCGCAGTGATAGTCCGGAAAACGTTGGGCTACCTCGGCACAAATGGACTCTGCCACGCTGGTAACCAGGGGCAAGAGCTCTTGAATAGCAGCCAAAGGCGCAGAAAAGTGATCGCCTGCCTGGGCGGCAGCGGCCTCGTACATCCTCTGCAAAGGCATGTACAGGTGGTCATCCATGACCTTCAAGTAGGGGTGGAAGAGACCCCGCTCCTGGGGCAGCAGAGCCTGCAGGACCATTTGCCCCGTGTAGTGAAATTGCATGCTTAAAAAGCCAAGTACCCGCGGATCCGGCTTGCTGTAGCGAGCCCGCAGCTGGCCACAAGATGGCGCGATCTTTACCGAAAAGCGGGCTGGTGAGAGGCCCTCCCCACAACTTGCTGCTGCCTTTTCAAATAACTCCTGGGAATCCTCGGCAATTTGCCAGGGATCAATCAAGTCCGGATCCAGCCGCTGCCTCGGTATTTCAGCAGCCAAGAGCCGCTCCGTCTTCGCCCAGGCCTGGGAGCTGGCAAAGCGCAAAGATCCCTTCACCTTGTCAGCTAGAGGGGCGCCTGGCAGCTCGCCCAAGGCAGCCTGTGCCCGTAGCTTGTCTACATATTTTTGCGCCCACAGGGTGGCCAAGCTGCAAGGTGTAACGGTTTCTGCGTCTTGCCTCAATTCTTCCATGGCCTACCTTACGTCAGAGGATCTAGTTTTACCTAGCATACTTCTAGGGGGCTACCGCTGCAGCAAAGAACTTAAGGAACGTTAAGATCCGCGCAGCAATTGTTTACGTTCTGCCTGGGCGCAAGGCGTCAGCGAAGAGGAGGAGCACTCCCTCCTGCCAGCAAGAATCTTAAAATCACCTGCAATCCGCTCGGAAAAGTGGAGTTATGTGGCAAGATCGGGAGGGATCGGATCGAAGGATTCGGATCCCTGTCTCACCGGATTGAACCCTTTTACGGAGGATCAAGAGCGTATGTCTCTCCGACTTGGCGATACTGCTCCCAATTTCACGCAAAAGTCTACCCACGGCGAAATTGACTTCTACTCTTGGGCTGGAGATAGCTGGGTGGTGCTGTTCTCTCACCCCGCCGATTACACGCCGGTCTGCACCACAGAGCTGGGCACTGTTGCGAAGCTGATGCCCGAATTTGAAAAGCGGGGTGTGAAGGTGATCGCCCTCAGTGTGGACGATGTGGACTCCCACGTCGGCTGGGTAAAAGACATCGAGGAAACCCAGAACGCCACTTTGACCTATCCCATTTTGGCAGATGCAGACCGCAAGGTCTCTCAGCTCTACGGCATGTTGGATCAAACCAACCTCAATCAAGAAGGGCTGCCCCTGACGGTGCGCTCGGTGTTCGTTATTGATCCCAATAAGAAGATCCGCCTCATTCTCACCTACCCGGCCAGCACGGGCCGCAACTTCGACGAGCTCCTACGGGTGATCGATGCCCTACAGCTGACGGATAAGTACAATGTCGTCACCCCTGCCGACTGGAAAGACGGTGACGATGTCATCATTCCGCCTTCGCTGAAAGATCCGGAAGTGCTGAAAGAGAAGTTCCCAAAAGGCTACAAGGAAATTAAGCCCTATTTGCGGGTCACCCCTCAGCCCAACAAGTAGAAGTCTCAGCAATCGAACCTACTTTCGGCTGATCCCTTCTCTGCCGAAGCTGCGCTCCCCTCGATTTGGATCCCCGACCAGGGGATCCTTTTTTATTTCAAGCCAGATTGAGACACTTTCCCTTTAGGAGAGGGGAGTTAGGGATCCCTCATTTTGCAGTTGGGGAAAGTTTATTCTTCAAAGTTTATTCTTCGGGGAAAGAAGCCGCCTCTGCTGCTTTTTTGGCCAGCTCATCTACCGTGAAGTAGCGATGAAACTTATCGGTCACCCGCAACCAGGGGGAACGGCTGCCTTCTTTGCGATAGCGGGTCACAAAGCCTTTTTCCACCAACTCTGCCACGTGCTGATAAGCACCTTGACCGCGCAACTCCACCAAATCGGCTTGCGAGAGCGGGCCACGCAGAATGATTGTAGCCAGGGTACGGGTAGCACCCACCCCAATTTCAGGGGGTAAAAGCTGGTTGGCCAGCTCCAAAAACGGCTCCCGCAACTGCAGGGCAAACCCTTCCCCCACCTGTAGGACTTCCAGGGCAGAATCGCGATGGGCATAGTCTTCCATTAATTCCAGCAGCGCATCGTAGGCTTCGTCGCGACTGCAATGGGCCAACTGGGCCAGGGCGGATAGCTCCAGGGGCTGCCCTTTTAAGTAGAGGATCGCTTCGATCTGATTTTTCAGGGCCAAGACACGCTCCCTCTGACCTTGCCTTTCCGCCAACAAGGGATGCGAAATCGACTTAAGAGAACGCGGGGCCATTGCAACAAGGGATCCGCTCAACTTGCTCCGTAGCATAGCAGCAGTTCTAGGCTGAGGGATCCCTTGGCCAAGCGGGCCGGATCCATCCTCGCCTTCGAGCTAGAACCCTACCCCTGATGCCACCACCATCACCACCACCGCTGCAAAGATAATCAAAGCGTAAAACTGGGCCTTGCCGCTCTCCAGGTATTTCATCGCCTCGCCGCTCACCATGGTCACCAAGCCCGTCAGGTTGACCACACCATCCACAATGCGGCTGTCCACCTCCAGCGCCTCCCGTGCCACGAAGCGGGTGCCCTGCACAAAGACTCGCTCATAGAGGTCGTCGATGTACCACTTGTTGAGGGAGAAGTAGTAGAGCGGCTGCAGGCTTTGGGGGAAGGTGCCCGGGTCGATGCGCTTTTGCCAGTAGATCAAGCTGGCCAAAGTGATGCCGATCAGCCCAATGCCCACGGAACTACCCGCCATGATTAGAAACTCTGCCCAATCGAAATGGCCCGCCAGCACCTCCTGCCACTCTGCTGCCACCAGCGGCAAAATCGAGCCTGCCTCTGCCACAGACTCAGTCGGTGGGTGGATGAAAGCTTCAAAGAAGTTGGCAAAAGGGGTACCCACCAGGCCAATCAGCACAGAAGGGACGGCCAGAGCCAACAGCGGGAAGGTCATCGACCAAGGGGACTCATGGGGCTCTGAGGCATGGGCATCTCCGTCGTGCAGGTTTTCGTGGGCTTCAGGATGGCTGCTGGGCTGGGGTTTTTCTTGAATGTTCATGGCTCCAGGGCCAAAGGCCGGTTGTTTCCCCGCAAAAACGTAGGCAAAAGCTGGCACAGGACGGCCCTGGCTGATGGCCACCTCCTGCCGCAGTCTCAGGTTGGTGCCGCGAAACTCCCCTTCAAAGGTGAGGAAATAGATGCGAAACATGTAGAAGGCAGTGATGCCGGCGGTGAGGAAGCCCACCCCCCACAGAGCTGGGTTCCGTTCGAAAACAGCGCCCAAGATCTCGTCTTTAGACCAAAAGCCGGCGAAGGGCGGGATCCCACAAATGGCCAACGTGCCGATCAAAAACGTGATGGCCGTAACCGGCATGTATTTGCGCAACCCCCCCATCAGGCGCATGTCTTGGGCCAAAACCGGGTCATGGCCGACCACCGCTTCCATGCCGTGGATAACTGAGCCAGAGCACAAAAAGAGCATCGCCTTAAAGTAGGCGTGGGTCATCAGGTGAAACAGGCCCGCCCCATAGGCGCCGCACCCCATGGCCATGACCATGTAGCCCAGCTGGGAAATGGTGGAGTAGGCCAAGCCTTTTTTGATGTCGTTTTGGGTGATGGCAATGGTGGCCCCCAAGAAGGCTGTGCCCGCCCCCGTCCAGGCGATGATGTCCATGGCCACCGGGATCCCTTCCAGCACCGGGAACATGCGGGCCAAGAGGAATACCCCAGCCGCCACCATCGTCGCCGCGTGGATGAGAGCCGAGATAGGCGTGGGACCTTCCATAGCATCCGGCAACCACACATGCAGCGGGAACTGAGCCGACTTGGCCACCGGCCCCAAGAACACCAACACCGCAAACAGGGCAATCAAGCTGCTGCTCACTGCCCCGCTAGCCAGCATCTCCTGCAGATTGCGCCCGATCTCATCAAACGCGAAGGTACCGGAAATCCAGTAAAAGCCCAAAATGCCCAACAGCAGGCCGAAATCTCCCACCCGGTTGACCACAAACGCCTTTTGCGCTGCTTCTGCCGCCGCCTGCCGGTCGTGCCAAAAGCCGATGAGCAGGTAGGAGCACATCCCCACCAGCTCCCAGAAGATATAGATCTGCACCAGGTTGGGGCTGACCACCAAGCCCAGCATCGAGGAGCTAAATAAGCTCAGGTAGGCGTAGAAACGCACATAGCCGGGATCGTGGGCCATGTAGCCGTCGGAGTAGATTTGCACCAAAAAGGCCACCGTGGTCACCACCACCAGCATCATGGCGCTCAGGTGATCCACGACAAAGCCCATATCCACCGAGAAGGATCCCGCCTGGGCCCAGGTGAGGGTTCTGAGGACGGCTTCGTGCCCCTGCACCTGGCTGACCAAAAGGGCAAAGGCATGAACCATCGCCGTCCCGGTCGCGAACACGCTCAAAAAGGCAGCCAGAGAGCGGTTGGCCCTTGTCCAGGCGTTGAACATCAGGATACCTAAGCCGAGGAGAAAGGCTGCCACCAAAGGATAGACGGGGATCAACCAGGCGTACGTGTAGATGAATTCCATGGGAAATGCTTCTGAATGCGTCCTCTCACAGCAACGAACCTGCTCTGCTAGCCCTGCAATTGGCCGGTGGGAGTGTCTGGTGGGCTGGCATTTGCTCAACTGCTTCTGCCATTGTAAACTTTTGCGACAGAGTGCGGATCCGGATCCCGAGCATCAAGTCCATCACAGCAGAGGCTTTTCCCAGAGATCAATCGGGATCCCCGCAGTTGAATCTGTAGATATCCTAAAGAATCGGCTCTGAGCCCAAGCTGACGGTCGCAGGCCAAAAGATGACAGGGATCCCTTGCGAGCGCTACAACGAAGGCTAGATCTACTGGCGGTCTGGAGAAACTACCCATGAGCTTGAACCTGGTGACCCTGGTGGGGCGAGCCGGCATGGATCCGGAGGTGCGCTACTTTGAGTCGGGCAGGGTGGTCTGTACTTTTAGCTTGGCGGTCAACCGATTCCGCAAAGGGGAAGACAAGCCTGATTGGTTCAGCCTAGAGTTGTGGGGCCGCACTGCCGAGGTGGCGGGAGAGTATGTGCGCAAAGGCAGTCTTATCGGAGTAACGGGCAGCCTGAAGTTTGATCGCTGGAAAGACAAATCCACCGGAGAAGAGCGCCAGAGACCCATCATCGCTGTAGATCGCCTAGAACTGCTGGGATCCCGTCAAGACCGCGACGCCAACCTGCCCCCCGAAGAGCCGTTTTGACTTGTCTGGCCGGAGCCGGGCAACCTCAAGGTTTGGCTCTGCCCAAGCATCGCCTGCATTCCTGCACCACCTCTGTCAAATCCTGGCTGCACCAGGGATAGTCCAAGGGGGGTCGGCGGATCACCCACAAAGGGATCCCCAGGGTTTTGGCCACTGCCTGTTTGATCCCCAGCCCGCCTGCTTCCCCAGAGGCTTTGCTGATCACCACCTGAGGGCTGAGCTGTTGCCAAAGCTGTAGTTCCTGCTCCAAGCTGAGGGGCAAGCGCATCCCGATCACCCGCTCGGCAGGGATCCCGGCTTGCACCGCTTGGGGAACCGATTCCGGCAGCACCCGTGCCCACAGTTGGCAGCGATCTTGCCAAGGTACAAACAGGGGCAGGGCCTTCACTCCCACCGTCAGCAGCACCCGCCGCCCCGCCAGCACCGCCTCTGTGAGCACCCCCTGCCAGTCCGGCACCACCTGGACCCAGGGATCCAGCTCTACAGGAGGGCGTTCGTAGCGCAGGTAGGGGATCCCCAGTTGAGCCGTCACCTGGATGGCCAGTTGCGAGATTTGCTGGGCAAAAGGATGAGAGGCATCCACCACTACGCGGATCCGGCGTTCTTGCAGGAATTCTTCCAGAGATGGCGGCGAAAATCGGGTGACCACCACCTGACCGGGCAAATCCTGATACAGCCTTCTGGCCCCTTCGGTGGTGACGGTTGCCACCCAAGGGATCCCCTGCCGGCTGAGGGCGTCGGCCAAGCTGCGGCTCTCGCTAGTGCCCCCGATCAAAGCCACTTCAACTGGACTACCAACTGAGCTCATGGTGTGTTGCCAAACTTTGACGCCCGTAGATACGATCAAGATCACCGGCTGGAGGCAATTGCTCATGATCGAGATGCATGTGGCTGGGATTGCGGTCGATGCCGTCAACCAAAACCCCATTGTCATCCTGCGCGATGGCAGTGAGCGTCGTGCCCTGCCCATTTGGGTGGGAAAAGCAGAGGCCAACGCCATTTTGCAGGCCCTGGACGACCAAAAGCCACTGCGCCCCATGACCCATGATCTCATCCTCAATTCCTGGAAGACGTGGGGGATCAAGCTGGAGCGAGTCATCATTCACGCGTTGCTGGATAACACCTTCTACGCGGTGCTCGTTACCGTGAATGGTGACAAAAAACAAGAGATCGACTGCCGCCCCAGCGACGCCATTGCCCTCGCTCTGCGGGCCCATGTTCCCATCTGGACGGTGGAAGAGGTCATTGCGGAAGCCTCGATCCCCATGAACCAGGATGCCGACGAGGCGGAGCGGGAGGCCTTTCGCAAGTTTGTAGAAAATGTAACCCCCAGAGACTTTATCCGCAGCTACCCCATGACCGACCATCCCACCGAAGCCGACAGTTAAGCAGCTAAGGCGGATCCCACCCCCAGGGATCCCGGCAGACAGGCCATGCCCCAGGTTGCCAGGTTAACGGTCTATCCCATCAAGTCCCTGGATGGGATCCCTCTGTCTGAGGTGAGGCTGACGGCAGGGGGGACTTTGGAGGTGGATCGGCGCTACGCCCTGGTGGATGCGGAGGGAAAGCGGGTGAACGGCAAGCGCCATGCTGCGGTCCACCGCCTGCGGGCCCGGTTTGATCCCCAGTTGGGCCAGGTGCAGTTGTGGGGGGAGGGCAAGACGGCCCAGTTTGACCTGCAGCAGCAGCGGGATGCTTTGCAGACTTGGCTCAGCGATTGGTTCGGTTTTCCGGTGCAACTGCTGGAAGAGCCTCTCAGGGGGTTTCCGGATGATCCCTATGCCAACGGCCCCACCCTGATCAGCACAGCCACTCTCGAGACAGTGGCCGGTTGGTTCCCCGGCCTCACCCCCGAAGAGATGCGGCAACGCTTTCGCATGAATATCGAGCTGTCGGAATGTCTGCCCTTTTGGGAGGATCGGCTCTTTGCCCAGGCAGATCAAGGGGTGCGCTTTCGCATCGGGGAAGTGGAGCTGCTGGGCCTTAACCCCTGCGCCCGCTGTGTGGTGCCCACCCGGGATCCCCTGAGCGGAGATGCCCATCCCGGTTTTCAAAAGCACTTCGTAGCGCAACGGCAGAAAACCTTGCCACCCTGGGCCGAAGCCAGCCGCTTTGACCATTTCTATCGCCTTGGGATCAATACGTGGATCCCGAGAACGGAGGCGGGCAAGCACCTGAGGGTTGGGGATCCCGTCGAAATCCTCGGGGTTGAACCCCTCAGCCTTTACCCTGAGCTGAATCGAACCCCAGGTTAGTTTCCGACCTACAATCAAGCTAGAGCAGCTCTTTTGGCTTGACCAAGCTATGCAAACCCTGGATCGGCCCAACGCCCCCCCCCAGCAGCCCTACCCAGAACCGGTCTATCCCCGTCGCCCCACCCGTACGGTGGCCGTAGCTGATGTGTTGATCGGCAGCCAGCACCCGGTGGTGGTACAGTCCATGATTAACGAGGACACCCTCGACGTCGACGCGGCAGTAGCCGGGATCCGCCGTCTGCACGAGGCGGGCTCAGAGATTGTGCGGGTTACCGTTCCCAGCATGGCCCATGCCAAGGCGATGGAGGCGATTCGGGAGAAGCTGATCCAAACCTACAAGCCCGTGCCTTTGGTAGCCGATGTCCATCACAACGGCATCAAGATCGCCCTGGAGGTGGCCAAATACGTGGACAAGGTGCGCATCAATCCGGGGTTGTTCATCTTTGAAAAACCTCAGCCCGGTCGCACAGAATATACCCAGGCGGAATTAGAGGCCATTCGTAACAAAATCCGGGAAACCTTCACCCCCCTTGTCCAGACCCTCAAAGCCCAGAACAAAGCCCTGCGCATTGGGGTCAATCATGGATCCCTGGCAGAGCGGATGCTCTTCACCTACGGGGATACGCCTGAGGGCATGGTGGAGTCGGCCCTGGAATTTGCCCAAATCTGCGCCGAGCAAGACTTTCACAATGTGGTGCTTTCCTTCAAGGCCTCCCGCCCGCAGGTCATGTTGGCGGCCTACCGGCTGGCAGCCCGTCGCTTCGATGCCCTGGGCCTGAATTACCCCTTCCACTTAGGTGTCACCGAGGCGGGCGATGGAGAATATGGGCGCATCAAGTCGGCGGTGGGGATCGGAACCCTCTTGGCTGAAGGGATCGGCGACACGATTCGGGTTTCTCTCACGGAAGCGCCAGAGAAGGAGATCCCGGTGGCCTACGGCATTTTGCAAGCTCTGAACCTGCGCAAAACCATGGTGGAGTATGTGGCCTGCCCTTCCTGTGGCCGCACCCTCTTCAATTTGGAGGAGGTGCTGCAGAAGGTGCGTGCTGCAACTCAGCATCTGGTGGGGTTGGACATTGCCGTGATGGGCTGCATTGTCAATGGGCCGGGAGAGATGGCCGACGCCGACTACGGCTACGTGGGCAAGACGCCGGGGGTGATCTCCCTCTACCGTGGCAAAGAGGAAGTGAAAAGGGTGCCGGAATCGGAAGGTGTCCAGGCGCTGATCGATCTGATCAAAGCCGATGGGCGCTGGGTGGATCCCCCTTCTTCCCATTAATTCTGCTTCCCCCTCAAGAGGCGACCTGCCCAGCCATCCTGCCGCGCTCTTGCTTCGCTCAGAAACTGGCTAGTGGCGTTTGCCACGCAGGGCTTTGGCGCGGTTGTTCACCTGCCTTACAAACAGAGGCAGCAGGTGCGCCTGGATATATTCAAACGCTGCTTGTAGACCTTCTTTTTCGTAAATCAGGCCGATTTCCGCCTCAACCTGCGTGGGATCCCTGAAGGCCGACAAAAATTGATTGGAGGTCAGCCAAGTGAAGAGTTCTGCGCGATTCAGGTCACAACTGGGCGGGGAAGGCACTTGCCAGTCTTGAGGTGGCCCAAGCAGCCACTGCCGGGCAAACAAGCTCAACACCGCATCCCCCAGCCAAGCCTTGTCGCGACGGGATCCCTCGTCCAACTGGGCCACCTGCTGTCTGATGGTCTGGCCGGCTGGGGAGAGATGGGATCCTGTCGGCATGGAAGTGGCAAGTGCGCAAGGACTGGCAGCAGACAAGCCCGGCGGCAAAGCGCCCCTGCCTCATTTTAAGATAGGGTCTGGCCCGTTGCAGATGGAGTGTGGCATTGTGAGGATCCTTGGAGCATGTTGTTGGAGCTAACCCCAGAAGAATGCGAATCGGTGATTCCGGTGGTGCCAACGCGCCTTCAGTATGCGGCTTACTGGAGCGATGCCCTCAAGAGCACGGGCCGCATCATCACGGCCATTTTGGTGGGTGTGGCGTTGCTGGTTCTCTCTCGCGCTTTCGACGAGGGATCCTTTCTGGGGGCAATCGCCTTCCTGGTCGGGATTCTCTCGTTGCTCTATCCCTTCCTGTGGGGGCCGCTCTATACCATCTCCCGCCGTCAGCTAGCCTTTCGCGAGATTCCCTATGGGGGATTGTTTTTTGGGCGGGTGTTGCGCACTCGCCGCTACGAGGTGGTGGTGGAAGAGCGAGAAAAGCTGGATGAAGATGGCAACTTCTACATTGAAGAGGTGCGGGAGCGCCAGTTTGAGATGGAAATCGGCGATGAGACCGGAGTCGTCTATCGTGTGCGGGCCAAGGACGATCCCCGCTACAGGCGAATTGTCAAAAAGCAATCGGTGCTCGGGTTGGTGAAAGCCTATTCCCGCGATTTGCAGCGCCGGCCCACCTTGAGCGAGGTCTATGTGGTCAAGCTGGGGGAGTGGGTGGGAGATGTCTCCTATCTGGATCGGGAGGCTTTTTTGGATATGGCAGATGAGCTGTTGGAGCTACAAGCCCAAGGACAAGCTTGATCCCCTGGATCCCTGGTGTTGTCTGGGATGGAGGGGAAGGGATCCCTGCCTTTTTATTCTGAAACCTAAACGGCTGCCTATCCGGGAGCGCCGCTTTTAATACTGGGTTAGCCGCATTATTGTACTGGCCAGGGGTAGGGTTGGGTAGTTTACTGTGGACTGGCGGGAGCTTTAAACTGAGGGCTGTAAGCTAAAAACAACTGCCATGGGCGATCCTCTCACCCCCCAAGTTAGCGAGCGCATCTGCAAGCACATGAACGAAGATCATGCCGATGCAATAGCCCTCTACGCCAGGGTCTTTGGCCAGGTGGAAGGAGTTACCCAAGCCTGCATGCAGGCCATTGACCCGGAAGGGATGGACTTGCGGGTGCAGGTCGACGGGGCCGTACAAACGCTGCGGATCCGCTTCGACCACCCCCTGCGGGACTCCGAGGACGCCCATCAAACCTTAATTGCCATGGTGAAGCAGGCCCGTGCCCAAGTTAAGCAAGCTATGAAGTAATGGAGACGGGATTAGCTGACCTGTTGCAGGAGCCGATCCAACTGGCCTCGGGACTCAAGGGCATAAAGATCGTCGCAGCCGCCGATGTGCTGGTTGTTGATGAAAATCTGCGGCACCGAACGGCGGCCGTTGGCCCGCTTGGCCATTTCCGCCCGTGCTGCCTCGTCTCCATCGATGGCGTACTCGATATACTTCACGCCTTTGCGATCCAGCAGTTGCTTAGCCCGGATGCAAAAGGGACAAAAACGCCAGGTGTAAATCTCAACAGTCATAAGAAAACAACAAACGCTTTTACATAGCTTAACATTTTCACGGAGCCGGGATCCCTTTCCTTGCAAACCTGGGGTTTTCTGCCTCCCATGGTCTAGTTGGCTTCTTTCCAATTGTGGCCAATTTGGATATCCACCACCAGCGGTATGGAGAGGGGCACTGCTCCTTCCATTTCCCTTTGGATCAGCGGTTTTAGGGCCTGCCATTCCGAGGGATCCACCTCAAACACCAGCTCATCATGCACTTGCAGGAGCAAGCGGGAACGAAAGTTCTGCAGCTTTTGCCGCAGGCGCACCATTGCTACTTTGATGATGTCCGAGGCGGATCCCTGAATGGGAGCATTCACAGCCGCCCGCAATTCCGCTTGTTTGCGATGGCCTGTCAGACGAGACAAATTGGGAAAATAGCGACGGCGACCCAAGATCGTTTCTACATAGCCATGCTTTTCCACAAAGGCTTCAGTGGAGCGCAGATAGGCAAAAATGCCGGCGTAGCGCTCGTTAAATCGCTGTAAAAATTGCTTGGCTTCCGACAAAGAAACCCCCGCAGTGCGGGCAAAGCGCTGCGCTCCCATGCCATAGATCACCCCATAGTTGATCGTTTTGGCCAGGCGGCGTTCTTCGCTGGTTATTTCTTGTTTTTCCAGGAGCAGGCGGGCGGTTAGGGTGTGCACATCTTCTCCTGAGCGAAAGCCTTCCAGCAAGGCAGGTTCTTGGCTGAGATGGGCCAAAATGCGCAGCTCAATTTGAGAGTAATCTGCTGCCGCCAATAGCCATCCCTCTTGGGGAATAAAAGCTTGTCGAATCCGGCGACTGAACTCGGTGCGAATGGGAATATTTTGCAAGTTGGGGTTTGAGGAGCTGAGCCTGCCGGTGGCAGTAACGGTTTGGTTAAAGTCGGTGTGGACTCTGCCGGTATCGCTTCTTACCAGGGCAGGCAGAGCATCCACATAGGTCGATTTCAGCTTGGCCAAGGTGCGGTATTGCACGATGGTTTCGATGAGAGGATGATCCCCCTCTAGCTTTTCTAAAACTGAGGCATCAGTGGAATAGCCAGTAGCCGTTTTGCGGGTTTTGCGAATGTCCAATTTCAGCTTTTCAAAGAGCAGGGATCCCAGTTGCTTGGGAGAATTGAGGTTAAAGGTTTCTCCAGCCTGGGCATAAGCTTTCTGCTCCAAACTTTGCAGCTCTTGTTCCAGCTCTTGGGAAAATTGCCTCAGAAACTCGGTATCAACGCGAATGCCGATCCACTCCATCTCTTCCAAAACTTGGGCCAAGGGCAGCTCGACTTGAATAAAAAGATCCCACAGGCGTGGATCGGTTTTCTGCAGCTTTTCGGTGAGGATTGGCACCAGACGATAGGCACAATAGGCGTCGGTTCCACAGTATTCTGCAACTTTGGAAATCGGGATATCGGCAATGGACTGTTCCTTGCCCAGCAACTTTTTGTAGCTGGTGGTTGGCAAACCCAAATGGGTAGCTGCCAAATCGGCCAAGTTGTGGCTGGCTTCTGGATCCAAAACGTAGCTGGCCAACATGGGATCAAACTGGATCCCTTGCAGGCGGATCCCGTGGGCGCGGAAAATGCTCAGGTCGTACTTACAGTTTTGTAGGCTTTTGGGTCGGTTGGGATCTTCCCAAAGGGGTTGCAGGCTTTGTTTCACCAGCTCCCAATCCAGGTTGGATCCCTGGCGGTGGCCGATGGGCAAGTAGGCGATATCTCCCTCTGACCAACAACAGCCGATCCCCACCAATTGGGCATCCCGTGGATCTAGACTGGTGGTTTCAGTATCCCAAGCTACAATCCCTGGGCAGGCCAGCAGCTCTTGCCGCAAAAGCTCCAGTTGCTCCGGCGTATCGATGATGCGCACCGCCGGCAGAGAAGGGACGGGATCGAGGGCAAAATCAAACCACAGGGCTTCGTCAGGAGCGTTTGCGGGATCCCCGGTGGGATTAAAAGCGCCAACCACCTCTGCCTCGGTTGGGATCCCCCCCAAAGCCGTTTGTATTTTGCGCACTTGGGCGATGAAGCTGTGAAACTCCAATTTTTCCAGCAGCGGCAGCAATTCTGCTTGATCGAAGCCGGTTAATTTCATGCCCTCCCAGTCGGGAGAAAGAGGAACGTCGCATTTGATCCGAGCCATAAATTGCGAGTGCTGGGCCGCCGGGATCCCTTCTTTGAGGTATTGCTGGACTTTTCCTTGGATCTCGTCCAGGTGGTCGAAAATTTCATCCAAACTGCCGTAGCGCTCCAGCAGCTCCACAGCTCGCTTGGGGCCGATCCCTTTCACCCCGGGAATGTTGTCAGAAGGGTCACCACAGAGGGCCTTATAATCCACCACCTGCCAAGGCCAGATGCCCAATTTTTCTTTCACTTGTTCGGGGCCAAACTCGCTGATGCGATCTTTGCTGTTGAGGTGCAAAACCCGAACTCTTCCATCGGTATCGATCAACTGGAACAGATCTTGATCGCCACTTAAGATCTGCACCCGGTAATCTTGGGGGGCTAGCCTACTGAGGGTGCCCAAAATGTCATCGGCTTCAAAACCAGGCACCACCAAAATCGGGATGCGTAGTGCCGTCAACACCTGCTTCAGGTTCTCCACATCTTCGATAAACTCCGGTGGCGTTTCCGGGCGGCCTGATTTGTAGGTTTCGTCGGCCTCGTGGCGAAAAGTGGGCTGCCGTGTATCAAAGGCAACGGCTACATGGGTAGGGGTGTATTTGTCCAAGACTTCTAACAGCGATTTCAAAAAGCCAAAGCTGACGCTGGTGGGGATCCCAGTGGAAGTGCGCAACCCCCCCTCGCGGCTGTAGGCAAAGGCGTAGAAGGAGCGATAGGCCAGAGAGTGACCATCCACCAGCAGCAGTGTTGGAGTTCTCAAAGCCATTAGCCGATACCTTGAGGGTGAATCCAGCCTATCGAATCTGGGTTGGGGGCAGAGAAGGATCCCACATCCATCATCGGCCTCAAGAACTCAGCAAGAGCGCCCGGCGGTCAACAGGACGGGATTCCAATTCCAACTTCTGTGACCCGGCTACGGCAAGATCCAAAAAGCCATCGATAGGCCCGCCACCCCTGTCTGTTTTGTTAGCTACAATGCTCATGCCCATTTTTTCAATTTATTGGCTTGATCGGCAACACCTCAATTTGCCAACCCAACTGATCACCCAAAGCATTGGCTTCTGGTTTTGGACAACATACAGCTCACCACAATGCTCTTCTCTTCTCGGCAAATCCTGCCCCCATCCCTCTACCCACCCCTGCACTGGGGCCTCAAGACTCTCTTTCCCGACGGCCTGTGGGAGCTGCCGGCAGATCCCCATACCCAGCGGGTGGCCCTGACGTTTGACGATGGCCCTCACCCCGAGTACACTCCGGCTCTGCTGCAGGTTTTGATGGATTTTCAGGTGTCGGCCACGTTTTTTGTGTTGGGAGAACGGGTGCAGCGCTGGCCCCACCTAGCCCGTCAGATCCGCCAACAAGGCCACCGCATTGGCCTTCACGGCTGGCAGCATCGCCCTTTTACCGAGCTTGCCCCTGGAGAGCTTTATCAGAGCCTGAAGCGCAGCCAAACCACCCTCGTGGCTGCCTGTGGCGGGATCCCTGACGATTGTCCGGTGATGTGGAGCGTGGTGCCTGAGGATTGGCTGATCCCACCGGTATCGGTGGTAGTGGAGCGGGTGCTGGCCCAGGTGCGGCCTGGCTCCTTAATCGTGCTGCACGATGGGGTACAAGGAGGAGCCCAAGTGGTTGAGGTGACGCGGCAGTTGATCCCAACTTTGAAGAAGCGGGGATTTGAATTTGTCCACTTGCCGGATCCCTGGGATCTTTCCAGTCAGGGAGAAAGTTAAATACAGTAGAGGCACGCACAAGCAGGAGGGTCAGGCCATGGGCGCACGCAAGATTATCTACGGCATTTTTGGGCAACGGGCCGGCAGCGTCATCGTCGGAACTTGGAACTGGCTGTGGGGGATCCCGGTGGAGAAAGGCGGCACAGGGGCGGTGATGGTGGCGGAAGAATCCCTACGCACGATGCAGGAGACGGTTCAGCGTCTCACGGAAGCCGTTGCCACCCAAGTAGCCGCCTATCAGCGGGCTGAGCAGAAGTACATGCAAAAGGTGCGGGAGTACCAGGCCCTGGAGAACAAAGCTCGCCTGGCCGCCCAACGGGGCGATCAAGAGGCTGCCCGCCTGGCTATGTCCCAAGCGCTGCAAATTGAGGCCATTCTCGGCCCCCTTAAGGAGAACGTGGAAACTGCCGAGCGCTACGTCAACGCCGCCAAGCAAAAGCTGGCCCGCGAGAAAGAACGACTGGCCGCTTACAAGAGCGAGCTGAGCAACCTCAAAGACATCAACGAGGTGAACCAAGCTCTGGAGCAGATGACCCGCGTCAACAACTCCTACAACATCGACTCGGCCAAGTCCCAATTTGAGGCGGCAAAGAATGCTATCCAGGCTCGCCAGCTCAAATCCCGAGCCATGAGCGAACTCTCGGAAGATCGCAGCGAGCAGATTGCTGCCCAACTGGATGAAATGGCCATGGACGACGAAATCTCCCGCCGCTTGGCAATGCTCACCGGCCAAGGAGGTGCCCAGGCCAACTTGCCGATGCCGGATTTGGATTTCGAGAAGCGGCTCCCTCAATAGCGGCAGTTGCTTCCAAGCTTGGGGATCCCTCGCTTTTCAACCCACGTCGGCAACCCCGCTGCTAAGTTGCAGGGGGAGTTTTCCGTTGGGAATTGACGGTCAACGGGCTAGAGGGAGTGCGCTCGTACTAGGATGATAAAGGAACAATAGGCAACCCATCTGAGGAGAGGATCCCAGCAATGTCAGCAGCACGAGGCGGGCATTCTGCCCGATCAGGCCTGTGGCCCACTTACGCAACCAGCCCGTGGCTGTCTAGAGCGCTGTTGCTGCTCTGTGTCTGCCTCAGCTTGGTGGTCGGTGCCTGTTCCGCAGGCTCTAACCTACGGGCCTACAGGGATCCCAGCGGAGCCTTTGCTTTTGCTTACCCCAACGGCATGGTGGCGGTCAATCTTGGGCCGGGGAAAGGGCCGGTGGTACTCCTGCGCGACCTGGTGTACGAGACCGAGAACGTCAGCCTGATGATCGCCCCGTTTGACAAGGGGGAGACGATTGCCGATTTGGGCAGCCCGGCTGAGGTGGGGCAGTTGGTGGCGGAGAAGATCATTGCTCCTGAGGGATCCGGTCGCTCGGCCAAGCTGTTGGCTGCCGAAGCCTTTGAGCGGCAGGAGCACCCCTATTACCTGCTGGAATACCAAACCGATATGGGATCCCAGCTTCGCCACGAGGTGGTGACGGTGACCGTTCGGCACCATCGCCTCTATACGCTGACGGCCTCTACCCAGGAATCCCGCTGGCCTCAGGTGCAAGCTGCCTTTAGGAACGTGGGCCGATCTCTGAATGTTTCCTAAAGCTTTTCCTGAGAGGATTTTCTCAAGGGATTGAACCGGGTTGACGGACTTGGGTAGGTTAAGGTTGAGCCCTTTAGGGCTGAGTTATGGTCATTTTAGGTTGGGGGCGAGACGCCTGGGCTACTGAGAAAAGCCTTGTGGTTCTGGGGATTATTGCTCCGCAACGCTGACGCGAAGACGCGACCAACGTTTTGGGTGTGGGTGCAGTGTCCTAGCTTGAATCGAAATGACCCTACCTACTGGTTCCAGCCGGGCCATCTGGTGTTAAAACGTAAAACGGTAGTGTTTTGAACCTGCGGAGATGGGATCCCACCCTCTTGGGCCTGCTCTATGACCGTGTACGTGGTTCAGATCAGCGACCTGCATCTGTTTGCCAAGCCCCATCACCGGCTGCTGGGGGTGGACACGGAAGCCTCTTTCCTGCAGGTGCAAAAGGCCATTGCCGCTCTGGATCCCTTGCCCGATCTGCTGCTGCTTACCGGAGATCTCTCTCAAGATGGCAGTGCGGCATCTTACGCCCGTTTGAGAGCCCATTTGCAGGCTCTCCCCATCGATACTTACTGGTTGGCGGGCAACCACGATCGCCTGCACACCATGAACCAAGAGCTTCATGCCGAGCGGCTATTTGGGGACAAGAGCTTCAGCCGGGAAAATTGGAGCTTTATTTTGTTGAACTCCCTCGTGCCCGGCAAAGATAGCGGCTACCTGACGGAGCGCACGCTGCTGTGGCTGAGACAGGAATTGCAGCGGAGCAAAGCCGCCCAACACCATGTTTTGTTGGCCCTGCACCATCCCCCTTTTTCGGTGGATTCTGCCTGGCTGGATCAAAGCGCCCTGCAGCAGCCGGAGCGGTTGTTTGGGGTTCTGGACGAGTTCGACCACATCCGCCTCGTTGTATTCGGCCATATTCACCAAGACCTGCACCGCCGGCGGGAGGGGGTTGATTACCTGGCTTGTCCCTCAACCTGTGTGCAATTTCGTCCCAAGAGCCCCCAGTTTGGCCTGGAGGTAATTCCCCCTGCCCTGAGGCAGATATGGTTGGAGCGAGATGGCAGCTTCAAAACTCAGGTTCAACGGGTGGGAGCTGCTCTGCAACGGCCCAACCTGGCCCTGAAGGGATATTAGCTCTCCCCCTCTTGAACCTCTGTGGGGGGTAGCCCGATGGCCTGCCCCAAACAGACGCTGGCCCCCAGCAAGGCCAACCACCCCGGCAGCAGCGACAGGAAGGCCACTGCAGCCACCAGGGTATTGTTTCCCCCTTGCAAAAGGCTGTAGAGCAGCATTGGCAGCGTGAGAACCCGCCCACCGCCGACAAAGAAGGTGAGCAAAAATTCGTTCCAAGAGATCAAAAAGGCAAATACCGCCCCAATGGCTGCCCCAGGGGCAATGAGGGGCAACGTCACCTGCCACCACACTTGCCAGGGATCCGCCCCCAAACAGCGGGCCTGCGCCTCGTAGCCGCGGTCGAAACGGGCGAACACACTGCCCATCACCAGAGCCATGTAGGGAATGGTGGGGATCAGATGCACCAGCACCACCCCCAGCAGGGCACCGTCTAGCCGCAGGCGAATCAGCACCCCTTGGATCCCCATCAGCACAGCCAGAGGAGAGGTGATGACGGGCAACAGCAACAGCAGGCGCAGCCAGGCGGGCACAGGATGGGTGCCCAAAACTCGTCCCGCCGGGATCCCCACCCCCAGGGCCAGCAGGGTGGTGAACAGGGCAATTTGCAAGCTCTGGCCGAAGGCTGCCCGGAACTGGGATCCCCAGCTCAGCAGTTGCTGCCAACCGGCTATGCTCCATGCCCGGGGCAGGGCATCGGGAAAATACCAGGCCCGCGTGAAGGCCCAAAGGGCCAGCACCCCAAAGGGCAAAGCCCAAAGGAGGGCCACTCCGGCCACCCCAAGGCGGAGCAGGGATCCCCCAATCCATCTGCGTCCTTTCACGGCTTTCTCCAAGGACTCCGTCCCGCTGAGCCAAACGGCAGCTGCAGAAAGGATACTCTGGCTGCAAACAGCCCTCCGATTAGGCTGACCACCGCTGCCGAGACAGCCAGCAGGATGATCCCCAGCGCCACCGCCTGCTGCCGCTGCTCCAGGTTGATGTGGGTGAAGCGCTGATAGATCAGAACGGGCAAGGTGCGCGGGTAGGTGGGCCCCAAGAGCAAGGGAACCTCAAAAGCGCTGAAGACGAAACCGAAGATGAGGATCCCGGTGGCCAGCAGCCCCGGCCTCAGCAAGGGCAGCGTTACATACCAAAACGTCTGGGCGGCAGAAGCCCCCAGCAGCCGGGCCTGTTGCTCCAGCTCGGATCCCATCCCGCGCAGCAGCGTCAGCGCCACCAGAGCGGCAAACGGGATCTCCTTCCAAAGCCAATAGAGCAACACCCCCACATAGCCGCGGTCGTTCACCCACAAGGGAAAATCCTGATCCGAGGCAATCCAGCCCAGTTGGAAGGCCAGCCGCGCCAGCCAACCGCTGGGTCCCAGCAGCAGCAGCATCCCCGCCACCCCCACCAAATGAGGAATCGGCAGCGTCAACTGGCCAAGCCAGATGGCCCACCCCCCCAGCCCCCGCAACAGCAGCGCCAGCCCCAGCCCCAAAACCAGCGCCAGCCCCGTTGCCAACAGAGCGATTCTGAGGCTGAGCAACAGGGATCCCCCGACTTCCGCATCCCGCAGCAGCTCCCCATACCCCTGCAGGGTAAACCCCCTCTCGCCCAGGCCGTAGAGGCCCACACTCTGGGCCAGAGCCAGCAGCAGCCCCCCGCCGTAGAGCAGGCCCACCAACCCCAACGCCGGCAAAAGCGGCCCATACTGCCGGATCCCCTTAAGCCCCACCGGCCCAGATCCCCGTCCATTTAAGCTATTCATTGAGCCAGTCCCAAGAGCTGCCTCACGAGAGAATTCAAGATGGGAGCGGATCCCTCCTTAAGAGAGGAAAGAGCAGTGGGTAGTGAGAAGGAAGTATGCTCACGCCTCTTATTCCTCCACACCGCCAACGCGACCAACCATTGCGATCTTCACATCCCATGGAGAGAACCCTAGACCAGATTAACCAACGCATTGCCAAAGGCCAGGTGCGGGTGTGGACGGCCCTGGAAGCCAAAGCCAAGCTGGCCACCTTGGGGATCCAGGAAGCCTTTGAGCAGGTGGATGTGATCACCACCGGCACCTTTGAGCCAATGGAGTCTTCAGGAGCCATTGTGAACCTGGGCCATACGGATCCGCCCATCAAGATTCGCCAAGCTTGGCTGAACGGGGTACCGGCCTATGCCGGATTTGGCGCGGTGGATCTCTACCTAGGGGCAGCCCAACCCAGCGAGCAAGCGGATCAAGCCTATGGGGGCGGCCATGTCATTGCCGACCTGGTGGCGGGCAAGCGCGTCCATTTGCGGGCCATCGGCCAAGTGACCGATTGTTACCCCCGCGCCGACTACGAGACCACCCTGACTCGGGATCAGCTCAACCAGTTTTACCTGTTCAACCCCCGCAATGCCTACCAAAACTTCATCGTCGGCGTGAACGGCGGGGATCGGCCTTTGTACACCTACTTGGGTCTGTTGGAACCGCATCTGGGCAATGCCGTCTATTCCAACCCGGGAGAGCTATCCCCCTTGTTGAACGATCCCCTGTTGCGCCGGGTGGGGATCGGCAGCCGCATCTTTTTGGGAGGCGGCATCGGCTACGTCGCCTGGGAGGGCACCCAACACTTTCCGCTGCAAAAGCGATTGCCCAACCAAACTCCCATCGGCCCGGCGGCCACTCTAGCCCTGATTGGAGATGCCAAGCAAATGCAGGCGGAATGGGTGAGGGGCTGCTACTTCCGCAACTACGGTCCCAGCTTGATGTTGGGGGTCGGGATCCCCATCCCCATCCTTGCTCCTGCGGATTTGGAGGCCATTGCCATTCGGGATGAGGAGTTGGTTGCCCCCGTGATTGACTTTTCCATTCCCCGCCGGGTGCGGCCCACCTTTGGCTTAGTGAGCTATGCCCAACTCAAATCTGGCCAGATCACCCTCAATGGCCGCAAGATTCGCACCGCTCCCCTGGCCAGCTTGCGCCGCTCCATACAAATTGCCGAAATCCTCAAGCAGTGGATAGAAAGCGGCCAATTTACCCTCACCCAACCTGTCGCCCCCCTGCCCCTGGATCGGGAGTTTCTCCCCCAAAACCCTCTCAGGTGACGTCCTGATACATTTACGCTGAACACTGCTGAACATCACTGTTCAACTATGCAGCGATAGCATTCTGTTTGTTTCCAAACAGAATGGCGGTATCCCGCAAAGCTTTGAGTAGAATACCCAATGCGCAGTTTCCGTGTCGTCTTACTACCAATTTTCTGCTTTGCTTTGGCTACCATGTTGGCAGACTCGAAAGTAAACAGAAAGATCAACTGGTAGTAATCCGTACTGAACATATTATACATTATTTTCAGTATAGTTGAGCTTATTATTGACTAGAGTCATGCTCCCCTCAATGAATTGGGGGCCTCCTCAAGCGGATGCACGCAGCGCTTTGGTTCGGGGACACCGTGCCCCCCTACTTTTGGGGTAAAGCGGCTCTCCAGAAGAACCGCTACCGGAATTCGCCCTGGCAGCAACTTCTCCAGGCAACCCCATCAACCCCACTTCAGGTGCTGTCTCAACAACTGAGCGTGCTGAGCCGATTGCCTCGCCCACAGGTCAGCTTGGGCAGGGCTGAGAGCTAGGCTCTCTGAGTAGCAGGCCAGCCAAGCTTGGTGTAAGGCTTCAGGATCGGTGGGCATCTCCTGCAGATCCCAGCCAGGCATGCCCAATTCCTGGAGCAGCGTTTTCACCTTGGGATCGTAGCTGAGACCAAAACAGGCGCAGCCCTCTGCCGCCGCCATCACCAATCCGTGGTAGCGCATGGTGATCGCCAGCCTGACACCCCGAAAGACTCCTTTCAATAGACAGGGATCCCGAATTTCCAGCACTTGGCTACGGTGGGGTAGGCGCTGCTGAAGCTGCTGAGCCAAGTGGTAGTCTGGCCCAAGGTCAGGGGATCCGGGAGGAGCCAGCTGAAAGGGCACGAAGAGAAGGTATGCCCCCGTGGAAGCCTGGAGACGCTGTAAACCCTGGATCAAAGCTTCTAGACAGGCTCCAGTCAGTTGCGGATGCGGACGCAAGACCACAGCAATGCGGGGCTGAGGCCACGTTTCCCATTCCGGCAAGGTTTTGGACGGCAAACTCCAGACGGGATCCGGAGCCACCTGGTGAGGGATCCCCCACTCTTGCAGCCATTGGGAGGCAACCCCATCCCGCACACTGATGGCCGTGCAACCTGCCAGAGACCGGCGGGCCAGTGCACGAATCCACCCTCGCTGCAGCGGCCCGATCCCCTGGGCCCAGGCAAGGGTCTTCAGTCCCCAGCGCTGGGCTAGGCCCATCACCCCCAGGTAGTAGAGAGGGCTGCGCCAACTGGTGCGATCCTGCAACAGACCGCCCCCACCCCAGATGAAAGCCTGGGCCTCCTGGAGACAGCGCCGTAAAGCCAAACTGTTGAAGCGCGGATAGGCCAGCACCCCATAGGTGGCAGCCGTTTCGGCAGGGCGACGGGAGAGCACCACCGGCTGTACGGGGCTGGGCAACTGCTCTAGCTCTCGTAAGAGAGCCAGCAACAACGCCTCATCGCCGGCATTGCCGTAGCCGTAGTAGCCACAGATCAAAACCTGTGGCCGTTTCATCGAGTCCATCTGAGTAACAGGGATCCTAACTCACCCACAGAGTCCTGTGAGGTTGGAAAAGGCCGCGACGGCAAACCCTAGTTGGATGATGACTCCCTGAGCCATTGGATCAAATCGGCCAGGGTTTGGAAGTCCAACAGCGCTTCCGCCAAAGCCTCCAGTTGCTCGGTAGGTAAGAGGCGGATGGTTTCAGACAGGTCTTCCGGCAAAGATCCCAGCTTGCGCCGCAGTTGACTCAGAGTCAGTCGAGCTGCTTCTTGCTGCAGACCTTGCTGCAGACCTTGTTGCAGACCTTGCTCTAGGCCTTGTTTCAGGCCCTCCTCTCGCCCTTCTTTGAGGGCTTCTGCTCGCCACATCTGATAGATGGTCGATTCCCGCACAGCCAGACCTCCCAGTACCCTGCTAATTTCCTCTGGCGTCCATGTTAATCCTGCCAAAACAGCAGTGGCCGCTTTCACCTCTTGCCGTAGTTTTGGATCCTCTATCTCTGCTATTGCTCTGGCCACTTGGCGGAGTCGCGGCTCCGGGTTTTCCGGATCTGCCAACACGGCTAAAGGCAGGAGTCCTGGATATTGAGATAGCACCTCCGGATCTTGTTCCCACAGGCGCAAGACCTCAAAGCGATGAGAAAGGGATCCCCGTTGAAAAGAAGTCTGGTACACCCGTTCTGACTGGGTTTTTCTCAGGTAGATGACAATCTGCCGCACTTCCTGGGCAGGATAGCGGCGGTAGAGGCGCAGGCAGTAGTCGGCCATGCGCAAGGGAATGTCGGGATCCGGATCGGTTTGAAACTCCAGATGCAAAATCAGGTTTTGGGCCCGCAGCAGGATTAAGAGAGTCCGCTCGGATGGGCTCGGTGGACAGCTCCGTCGGCTGTAGCTGAGCCAAGGAAACAGGGGATCCCAGTAGCCACCGGGCAAAGGACTCGGGGAACCATTCCACCAAGTACTTGCAGACGTTATCGTAGGCCACAGGATCCCTTTCCTACAAAAGCCGATTCTCCCGATGGCCCCTCTGCCGAGATCAGCCGTAGTACCCTTGGTTGATGCGGTTTTCCAGTTGGTTAGCCCCTTCCTGATACTCGCCAAACACGAAGTTCTCGGCGTTGGCTTTGATCAGGGCCTTTTGCTGCTCTGTCAGGCCTGAGATCTGCAACATATCTTCCAGGCTCCTGTAGGGGGCATTTTTCACCAGGATGCGAGCTAGGGTGGGATAGAAGCCGGGCAGTTGGCGGTAGTTGCGCAAGATGGTGTTGTTCACGTCAATCGGAGTGTCCAAGTGCTTTACCGGGGGAAGCTCTGCGGCCCTGGCCACAACAGGGATCCCCAAAGGAGCGAAGCACAGACAGAGCACTAACACCACACGAACCAAGATGGACAGCAGCCAGCGCATAGCATCACTTCTCCAAGCAGAATCCAAAAGGCTCATCTGTATAGGTTGCTAACATTCTCCGACCATCTAGTGTCTCATCCCCTCCACCCCGAATCGAGGGCCAAGACAGGATTTGGATCCCGACAGAAACAATTTTTAACAACTATGATCAGGAGACAGTCTTTCTTGCTCTCCCTTTCTCGGCTATCGCACCATGTCCGACTTGGCCCTTCTCCACTCGACTCGACTTGACCCCCCCAGCCGGGATCCATCTCCAGGGATCCCACAACCCACGCCTTCTCCGGAGCTGGAGTTGCTGGGGCAGACCGAACTCTTTCTCAGACGGCACATTGGGCCGGATGCCCGGCAAATTGGGCAGATGTTGCAAGTGTTGGAGCTGAGTTCGCTGCAGGAGCTGGTGGAGAAGGCGGTGCCGCCGGCCATTCGCAGCAGCCAGCCTTTGCAATTGGGATCCCCTTGCCCTGAGCTGCAGGTGTTGGCGGAACTGCAGGCAATGGCTGCCCAGAACCAGGTGTGGCGCTCCTTTTTGGGCATGGGCTATTTCAACACCCTGACGCCACCGGTGATTCAGCGCAACATCCTGGAAAACCCTGCCTGGTACACCCCTTACACCCCCTACCAAGCTGAGATTGCCCAGGGACGGTTGGAAGCCCTGCTCAACTTCCAGACGATGGTGATCGACCTGACGGGGATGGAGATCGCCAATGCTTCCCTGCTGGACGAAGCCACGGCAGCCGCAGAAGCCATGGCTCTTGCCTACACCTTGGCGGGCAAGGGATCCCCGGTTTTCTGGGTGGATCGGGGCTGTCATCCCCAGACGATTGCCGTGGTGCAGACGCGGGCAGAGCCCTTGGGGATCCAGGTGCGCGTGACGGATCTGGCGGAGTTTTGCCCGGAGAAGGGCTTTGGGCTGCTGTTGCAATATCCCAGCACCTATGGGGAAATCCGGGACTACCGGCAGTTGGTGGAGCAGGCTCACCAGAAGGGGATGGTGGTGACGGTGGCTGCCGACCTGCTCAGCTTAACCCTATTGCAACCCCCAGGAGAGTGGGGAGCGGACATCGTGGTGGGATCCACCCAGCGCTTCGGCGTGCCTTTGGGCTATGGCGGCCCCCATGCGGCTTACTTCGCCACCCGCGAGGCCCACAAGCGGCTGCTGCCAGGACGGCTGGTGGGGATTTCTCAGGATGCTCAAGGCAAGCCGGCCCTGCGCTTGGCGTTGCAGACCCGCGAGCAGCACATCCGGCGGGACAAGGCCACCAGCAACATCTGCACTGCCCAGGTGCTTTTGGCGGTGATGGCTTCTATGTATGCCGTCTACCACGGCCCCCGCGGCTTGCGACACATAGCCGAGCGCATCCACCGCCAGGCCCATCACTTGGCCACTGGGATCTGCCAGTTGGGTTATGAGGTGGGGCCCGAGCATTTCTTCGATACCTTCTGGGTCAAGGTAGCTTCTCCAGAGCAGGTGCAGGCGATCCAGGCCGGCGCTGCCCAGCGACAGATCAACCTACGCCAGATCGATGACCAGACGCTGGGGATCAGCTTGGATGAGGCTACCACCGCTCAGGATCTGCGGGATCTGTGGGAGATCTTCGCCGGAACCCTTCCCCGCAGCGGAACGGAGTCCTTACCGCCAGCTTGGGATCCCGACAGCCCAGAGCTGGACTTGGGCCAGAGCCTGCCGCCCCAGCTCCTGCGCACCACCCCCTACCTCACCCATCCGGTCTTTAACCGTTACCACTCGGAAACTGAGCTGCTGCGCTATATCCACCGCCTGCAAAGCCGGGATCTGGCTCTCACCCATTCCATGATCCCCTTGGGCTCTTGCACCATGAAGCTGAACGCCACGGTGGAGATGATGCCGGTCACCTGGCCGGAGTTTGCCCAGCTCCATCCTTTTGTGCCCCTGGAGCAGGCCCGCGGCTACCAAGCCCTCTTTGCCCAGTTGGAAAAGATGCTGGCGGAGATCACCGGCTTTGCCGGAGTTTCTCTGCAGCCCAACGCCGGATCTCAGGGGGAATATGCCGGCCTATTGGCCATCCGCCGCTACCACCAAGCCAGAGGGGAAGGCCGACGGCAGGTGTGCTTGATCCCCACCTCGGCCCACGGAACCAACCCGGCCAGCGCCGTGATGGCGGGGATGCAGGTGGTGAGCGTAGCTTGTGATGAAGCCGGCAATATCGACATTGAGGATTTGCAGGCCAAGGTGGAGCAGCACCGGGAGCGGCTGGCAGCCTTGATGATCACCTACCCCTCTACCCACGGTGTGTTTGAGGAAGGGATCCGCGAGATTTGCCAGATAATCCACGAGGCGGGGGGACAGGTGTACATGGATGGGGCCAACCTCAACGCTCAGGTGGGCCTCTGCCGTCCTGCGGAGCTGGGGGCCGATGTCTGCCACCTCAACCTGCACAAGACCTTCTGCATTCCCCATGGGGGAGGTGGGCCGGGGGTAGGGCCCATTGCCGTGGCCCGCCACCTTGTGCCCTATTTGCCTGGCCATCCTGTTTTGCCCGGCTGTAACGGCCCCGTCAGCGCTGCCCCGTGGGGCAGTGCCAGCATTTTGCCCATCTCCTGGGCCTACATTCGCCTTATGGGATCCGCCGGCCTTACCCTGGCCAGCCAGGTGGCCATTCTCAACGCCAACTACATCGCCAAGCGGCTGGATCCCTACTACCCAGTGCTCTACAAGGGGCCGGGGGGGTGGGTGGCCCACGAGTGTATTTTGGATTTGCGCCCCCTGAAAAAAAGCGCTGGCATCGAGGTGGAAGATGTGGCCAAGCGCCTGATGGACTATGGCTTCCACGCCCCCACCATCTCCTGGCCGGTGCCGGGGACAATGATGGTGGAGCCCACCGAGAGCGAATCTCTGGAGGAGCTGGATCGCTTCTGCGAGGCGATGATTGCCATCCGCCAGGAGATTGCCGCCATTGAGCGAGGCGAGATGGATCCGGTGCGCAATCCCCTCAAGCTGGCCCCCCACACCGCCGAGGTGGTGGCTGCCGACCACTGGGATCGCCCCTATCCTCGCTCGCTGGCCGCCTACCCGCTCCCTTGGGTCAAGGCCCACAAGTTCTGGCCCAGCGTCAGCCGCATCGACAACGCCTACGGGGATCGCCACCTGGTGTGCAGTTGTCAGCCCTGGCTCGACGAATGATGGCTGCTCTGGAACTTGGCCCAGAAAGGGAGATTGGTTGTATCCAAAGGCGGGATCCGCTATAACCAGTCAGGGATCCCTGGCCAACGGATGAGAAAAAATCCCCGTCTTGAGCGGTTCACGTCAGTGGGGCCAAGTTCTTTGCCTATTCTTACTCGGCTAACCCTGGGGCTGTTGGCGGGATCCCTCGTGGCCTGCCGCAAGATGCCTGATCCGGTTGCTCAAGAAGTGGATCAGGATCCCGTGCGGCGTCACATCGGCAAAGATGGCACGCATTTTGAGGCTTCCCTGGGGGATACCCGCGCCCTTCCCCCTCAGTTTCCCCCTCACTTGCAGTTGCCCAACGCTTCCATCATCTCTTCGGGACAGATTCGGGATCGAGAGGGGGGCCTTGCTTCCCTGATCTTGCAGACCTCTCAGCCTCTGGAGGCCATTGCCGCCTACTACCGCCGCACCCTGTGGGGCCGGGGCTGGGACATCCTCTCGGACATCGAGCAGGCCAACGGGATCCGCACCTTGGTGTTCGAGTCTCCCCCCCACCCCAAAAAGCCTCTCCAACAGGCGGTGGTGCAAGTGGGATCCCCCCGTCGCGGGCCGGATCAGGTGGAATATCGCGATATCTTGATTTTGCTGAGCACCGTATCCCCCTCTGCCACGGCAGAAGACCTCTCTGCGGCCAAGCTCGCTCCCCCAACTTCCCCCTGAGGATGCCCATCTATACCCAGTCAATTCCGATTGCGGCCAGCGTGGCCCAGGTGGATCGCTGCCTCACCGACCTGGAGTTGATGAAGCGCTGGCTCAACCCGCTGTTGGGCTGCGAGGCGGTGGGATCCCCTCTGGCGGAATTGGGCAGCCGCTACCGCTTTTTCCTTCGCTTGCCGTTTGTATCCCCCAGCTTGGATTGCGTGATTACAGAGCGGGCAGAAGGCTTGGTGCAGTGGCAGTTTAAGGGGTTTTTTGAAGGAACCGACCGCTGGGAATGCCATCCCCAGCCGGGGGGTACCCTTCTAGTCAATTGCTTCAACTTCCGCATCCCCAGTCCCTGGGTGGCGGCAGGGTTTTACCTGTTGGCAGCAGGGCCGACCCAGCAGGATATGCGGGCCCAGCTCCGACGGCTGAAGGCGGTGGCCGAGGCTTTGGGTTAGGCTGGTGGCAAGTAGTAAAGAAACGTAAAAAACTGCAATGACCAGCAACAGCGGACTGTTTAACCGTCGCTTTGCCGACAACTTCATCCCCCAACCAGCCAACACTTCTCTGGAAATCGGCCAGATTGCCCCCGATTTTGAGCTGCCGCGCGTGCAAGGGGATCCCGTGCGGCTATCGGACTACCGCGGCCAAAAGCCGGTGGTTCTGGCTTTTACTCGTATCTTCACCGAAAAGCTTTTTTGCCCTTTTTGCTACCCCCACATCCAAGAGCTGAAAGCCCGCTACAGGGAGATCCAAGCTCTGGGGGCGGAGCTGCTGATGGTCACCAGCACTGATCCGGTTCAAAGCCAGCAGATTCAAGCAGACCTGCAGCTGCCTTACCCGCTGCTGGTGGATCCCGAGTGCAAAACCTTCCGCCTCTATGGGGTTGGCCAAGCTTTGGGAGCACCCCTGCCGGCCCAGTTCGTTGTGGATCGGGAGGGCAAACTGCGCTTCAAGCATGTTTTCTCCTTTGCCCAGCCCAATGCCGATACCGATGAGGTGCTGCGGGTGTTGCGGGAGGGGCTGCAAACCGGCTGGGATGGAACCCGTAGGGTGGCCCCTATCCCCTTTTTCTAGGGATCGGGCTTCTCTGCCATTGGACTTCCAGGGAGAGAGACTGCGATGTTTGCCCGTCTGGCCCAGAGTGGAGCGCGTCAGGCCGAGATCCTGGAGGTGGTTTTGCGCCACGGTTGGGACTACATGCGCCGCTTGCTCTCTTTTGGCAAGGCTGGGGAACCCCAACTGCCCCCCCCAATGGTGCTGCGCAACATTTTGGTGGATCTGGGGCCGGTCTATGTCAAGCTGGGCCAGCTGCTGAGCACCCGTCCGGACCTGTTGCCGCGAGAGTACATCGAGGCCCTCAGCACTCTGCAGGCCGACGTACCTCCTGTTCCCTGGAATGCGGTGGAGATCCTGCTGCGGCAGCAGTTGCGGCAGCCGTTGGAGCAGGTGTTCAGCAGCCTGGACACAGAGTCGGTTGCGGCGGGATCCATTGCCCAGGTCCATCGGGCTTGTCTGGTCAGCGGCGAGTGGGTGGCCCTCAAGATCCAGCGGCCCGGGCTGGAGGCGGTGGTGGAGCGGGATACGCGGCTAATCCGGGGCATTGCCGAGCTGGTGGCGCAAACGGAGTTCGGCAGGTTGGCAGATGTGGTGGCCTTGGCGGATGAGTTCTGCCGGGCCATTCAAGCAGAGCTGGACTTCACCCAGGAGGCCCGCCACACCGAGCAGCTCCGCCAACAGTTGCAAAGGGGGCGTTGGTTTGATCCGGCCCAACTGGTGGTGCCGCGCATCCATTGGCCTCTCACTACGCCAAAGGTGTTGACGCTGGAGTGGATCGAGGGCCGGCCCCTGTTGGAGGCGGATCGCAGCGACGCGGATCCAGAAAACATCGCCCGCCTCTTGACCCGCGCTTTTTTCCAGCAGATCTGCATTGATGGCTATTTCCACGCCGATCCCCACCCCGGCAACCTCTTTTACTTGGGATCCGGTCGCGTAGCCCTGCTGGATTGCGGCATGATTGGGCGGCTGGATCCGCGTACGCAGCAGATTCTGCTGGAGCTGATGCTGGCCATTGTCAGCCTCGATGCCCAGCGCTGTGCCGAATTGACCCTGGAGTTGGCCCTGCCGGAAAGATCCACGGCCCGCTTGCGGGAGCAGACTGTCAGCTTGGCCCAGCTCCAAAGCGACTACGAGCGCCTTCTGCGGCAGTACTACACCCTGAGCATTGCGGAACTCAACTTCAGCCAGCTCTTTTCTGAGATCCTGCAGGCGGCCCGGCGCAACCAGATCCGCATTCCCGGCAATTTGGGCCTCTGTGCCAAGGCGCTGGCCAATTTGGAAGGGATCGCCCGCCAGCTCACCCCCGACTACAACCTGCCGGAGCAGCTTCGCCCCCTGATGGCGGATGTGTTTCGGGCGCAATTGCTGGGGGAGGCCCCTCTGCCTTCGCTGCTGCGCACGGCTTTGGATTTGAAAAATCTCTCTCTGCAATCGCCGCGCCAGATGGAGCTGCTGCTCAGCCGCATCACCTCGGAAACCCAGCGCTGGAACTTGACCATCCAAGAGCTGGACGGGATCCGCAGCAGCCTGGATCAGTCGGCCAACCGCCTTTCCTACAGCATTGTGGTCGGCTCTCTAATCGTCGGGGCCGCCATCATCTCGGCTCAGACGCAGCGGTTTCAGGTCTTTGGGCTGAGTGAACTCCTGTTCGGGGCGGCCAGCCTGTTGGGGCTGTGGCTCGTCATCAGCATCCTGCGCTCCGGTCGCCTGCGCGGCTAGATTGGCTGAGGTTGGCTTATCAGTGGACTCAGGGCCCTACTGCCCTTGTCTGGATCTCGATGTTTCCAAAAGAACACCAAAACGGTATCAACGCCTCCGCGAGCGATCCGCCAAAAGCCGCAAAGGCCGATTCTTTCGTTCGATCCCTCGACGCCTTGCGCCACAAGGCTTTCCGGCCCCAAAACCCCCTCGCCAAAACTCTTTTTGCCGACTTTTTTCCGGATCCCTCGCAAATGGGCCTTGCATTCCTTGCCCTGCTTGGGTTTAATAGGGGTGGAGTTCCCCCTTCGGGGGGATCCCTAGAAATTGGAAACCTCACTTTCCGGTACACTTCGTACCGGCGCTCAGCGTAAGTTCCCCCTTCGGGGGGATCCCTAGAAATTGGAAACACTTACTAGACACATGCCGAAGAATGCCCGCATTCAGGTCTGTTCCCCCTTCGGGGGGATCCCTAGAAATTGGAAACAGTTCGCCGGAACTAACGGCCGTTATTTAATTGCGGCTCCCTGTTCCCCCTTCGGGGGGATCCCTAGAAATTGGAAACTTACTTTGCAGAACAACTAGCCGTTATGAGAAACTTACGTTCCCCCTTCGGGGGGATCCCTAGAAATTGGAAACCCCATTAGTTGAGTTGGTCTGTTGTACTGGTTTAGTTTGGATGTTCCCCCTTCGGGGGGATCCCTAGAAATTGGAAACTTGGGGAAGGGGCGGATAGAGGGATAGAGCCAAGTGTAGGATTGTTCCCCCTTCGGGGGGATCCCTAGAAATTGGAAACCGGATTTCCCACCGGCCTACAGCCATAACTTTGTTCATAAGTTCCCCCTTCGGGGGGATCCCTAGAAATTGGAAACACCCATCACGACGACTGTCGCAATAGGGAACCGCAAGTTCCCCCTTCGGGGGGATCCCTAGAAATTGGAAACTTCGCAGCGTGTGCTGCGAATAATCTGTTCCTTGGTATGTTCCCCCTTCGGGGGGATCCCTAGAAATTGGAAACCCTGCTGGACACGCTGTCCTGGGATCCCGTGGGAGCAGTTCCCCCTTCGGGGGGATCCCTAGAAATTGGAAACTCCGCGATCTCTGGAGCAGGTGCAAGCGATATGGCAGTTCCCCCTTCGGGGGGATCCCTAGAAATTGGAAACCTTGGTGTACATACAACCTCCCTTTCAGGAGTAGAAACAAGTTCCCCCTTGGGGGGGATCCCTAGAAATTGGAAACAGGAGATTCATCCGGCATTCAACACGTTAGGTAGGCGTTCCCCCTTCGGGGGGATCCCTAGAAATTGGAAACACCTGGACCTGTGTGGGTTTGATCTTGACCGATAGGTTTGTTCCCCCTTCGGGGGGATCCCTAGAAATTGGAAACATTGATGTTAACCATTCAAAGTAAATATCGCAGTCTTCGTTCCCCCTTCGGGGGGATCCCTAGAAATTGGAAACACGTATTGGACTACGACGTCGGCGTAGCCCTCCTCGGTTCCCCCTTCGGGGGGATCCCTAGAAATTGGAAACCCGATCTGCTCTGTTAAGTCCACTACGAACCGGAAGGCAGGTTCCCCCTTCGGGGGGATCCCTAGAAATTGGAAACATCCAATTGAGTAGCCTGATGTAATGGGGCAGTAGTAATGCATGTTCCCCCTTCGGGGGGATCCCTAGAAATTGGAAACAACACGTCAATACCCGAGAGAGAACGTTCAATATTGTTCCCCCTTCGGGGGGATCCCTAGAAATTGGAAACTACGCCGACGACTGTGAAACGACCAGCGCTTGGAGTTCCCCCTTCGGGGGGATCCCTAGAAATTGGAAACCTGTTCCCCTGCGACCCCTCGCAGGCAAAAGAAGTTCCCCCTTCGGGGGGATCCCTAGAAATTGGAAACACTCCAACAACTTGGAACCGTCCGACGCTGGGACTGTTCCCCCTTCGGGGGGATCCCTAGAAATTGGAAACTCCTTTTTTGATGATGTCCCGCAAGCGGGAATCCGTGTTCCCCCTTCGGGGGGATCCCTAGAAATTGGAAACTTTTAGAGCGCGATAAATTTAGCCACTGGTTACAAGGTTCCCCCTTCGGGGGGATCCCTAGAAATTGGAAACAACTTGTTGGATCCCTTGCCACCTTGGGGTGTATTTGTTGAGTCAGTTTCCCTGCAGTGAGGGCTCCCTAGGGATGGGGAAAGGGCTCAACAGCTTGCGCTGGCTGGCGCGTCAGTATGCGCTTCGAGTTCTGGATGCTGCCGGTATAACCCTCAATGGCTCACAGCCCTGGGATATTCAAGTTCACGACGAGCAGCTCTACCTGCGCTGCCTGCTCTATGGATCCCTGGGCTTTGGCGAGGCCTACATGGAGGGCTGGTGGGATTGCGAGGCCATTGATGAGTTAGTTTGTCGTCTCCTAACTGCCCAGGCACCGCAGCAGGTGGGTTGGCTAACTCAGCCCTTGCTTGGGCTGGACAGTTGCCTTATCAACCGCCAGCGGGGCAAGGGGGCATTCGTCATTGGCCGGCGCCACTACGACATTGGCAACGATCTCTATGAGGCCATGCTGGATCGCCGCATGATCTACAGCTGTGCCTATTGGGATGGGGGCGCGCAAACTCTGGATGAAGCCCAAGAAGCTAAGCTTGACCTCATTGCCCGCAAGCTGGAACTCCAACCCGGCATGCGGGTGCTCGACATCGGCTGTGGCTGGGGCGGCACAGCCCAGTACCTGGCCGAACGCTACGGGGTGCAGGTTGTGGGGATTACTGTTTCCAAAGAGCAAGCCAAACTGGCCAGCGAACGCTGCCGCGGCCTGCCGGTTGAGATTCGGTTAGAGGACTACCGCCAGACCCAGGGAAAGTTTGATCGCATCCTTTCTGTCGGCATGTTTGAACATGTTGGCTACCGAAACTACCGAACGTTTATGCAGGTAGCCCGCCGCTTGTTGAACGACAATGGCTTGTTTCTTCTGCACACCATCGGCAGCAACGTGGCCTACCAGGGGCGGGATCCCTGGATTGAGCGCTACATTTTCCCCAACTCGATGCTGCCCTCGCCTCATCTGATTACTGCAGCCTTTGAGGGCTTATTTGTGCTGGAAGACTGGCACAATTTTGGGATCAATTACGTGGCCACCTTAAAAGCCTGGCACGCCAATTTTGAGCAGGCATGGCCAAAATTAGCCGACCGCTACGATGAGCGCTTTCGCCGCATGTGGCGGCTCTATCTCCTGATGAGTGCCGGTAGCTTCAAGGCCCGGGCCAGCCAACTTTGGCAACTGGTCCTCTCACCACGGGGAGTAAGTGGCGGCTATCGCTCGCTTCGGTAACGACAGTCCCAAAAGTTTGCAGGTGCCCCTGCGCCCTCGCTGAGTGGGGGTGTTATGATAAGTTTGATTATCATTCTCACTCTAGACAAGCTGAGGGATGCCCGCAGCTCTGCAGCAAATTGTCAATCGCTTCCAGAAGGCCAAGACCTCGCGGCAGAAGTATGAGCTTCTCCTAGCCTATGCCAAGCGCCTGCCACCCTTTCCCGAAGCGGAGAGGAAGGAGGAGAACCTAGTCAGAGGTTGCGCTTCGCGGGTGTGGCTGGCCACCGAGTTTAGGGAGGGCAAGGTCTACATCCAAGGGGATGCCGATGCTCAGTTGGTCAAGGGTTTGGTGGCCATTGTGGTGGAGGGGCTAAGTGGCCTAGCGCCGGAAGAGATTTTGGGGGTTTCCCCAGAGTTTGTGCGGGAGATGGGCCTCAATTTCAGCCTTAGCCCTTCCAGGAGCAACGGTCTGGTGAGCATGTTTTCTTTGCTCCAGCAGAGGGCTTTGGCTTTTCGAAGGTCGGGTTCTGCAAGTTCTGCTGTCTCTGTTGTTTTGTGAGGTATTTCTGCACATGACCGATAGGCTTAACTCTCTTCGCTCTGTTCGATCCATGCGATCGCTGGTATCTCTGGTGGCCGCTCTTTCGGTCGGGATCCTGGGAAGCCTGCAGATGCGCCAAGAAGAGTCCCGGGCCCAGCAGGGATCCACCCCCCCCAAAGTGGTGACCACGATTTTGCCGATAACGCAATTTACCCGTGCTGTGGCCGGAGATCGGGCAGAAGTCACTCCGCTCATTCCCCCTCAGATGGGGCCGCACGATTTTCAGGCTCGACCTGAGGAGGTTCGTTTGCTGGCTCAGGCGGATGTGCTGGTGATCAACGGGTTGGGTATGGAAACGTTTTTGGAAGGGTTGATCGCCAGCGCTGGGAACCCCCAATTGCAAATCGTTGACAGCAGCGAAGGGATCCCAACTTTGCGGGCTGAGGAGCCAGAGCATGGGCACTCCCACGGTCACGGCCATGGACACTCTTATGGACACAGTCACGGCCATTCTCACGGGCACGGTCATGGACACTCTCATGGGCACAGCCACGGCGAGTTTAACCCCCACATTTGGCTGGATCCCAGGCGGGCCATTCAGCAGGTGGAAAATATTCGTGATGGCCTCATCTCTGTAGATCCGGCGGGGGCAGAGATCTACCAGGCCAATGCGGCTGCTTTTATCGAGAAGCTCAAGGCTTTGGATGAGGAGATTGCCGCTCGGCTAGCTCCCTTTGCCGGAAGAAGCTTTGTGGTCTTCCACGACTTTGCCCCCTATTTTGCCGAGCGCTACAACCTCAAAGCCGAGTTCTTGGTGGAGATCCCTGAAGCCAGCCCCTCCCCCGAAGATGTGCGGCGGGTGATGGAGACGGTGCGGGCATCCGGCCTGAAGACGATCCTGGTAGAACCGCAGCTGGGGAGTAACAACCCCTTTGAGGTTTTGGCCAGAGACCTAGGGATCCAAGTTCGCGTTTTCGATCCCATCGAAACCGCTGGCCCTGAGGGGATCGAGCCGGAATATTACCTGACCATCCTGCGGCAAAACGTGGAGAACCTGGTCTCCGCCTTTGAGAAGGAGACGGCCTTCCTGCCCCTGCAATTGCCGCTGCTGGGCCAAGCTGCTCTCGAACACCTGCTGGCGAGGGGGCGATGATCTCCTGCTCCGGCGAGGTTGTCCTGCGCGTCGAGGGGCTGACGGTCTATCGGGGATCCCGCTTGGCAGTACAGAATGTGTCATTTGAGCTGAGGGCGGGATCCCATACGGCCATTGTCGGCCCCAATGGCGCTGGCAAAAGTACCTTGGTGCAGGCCATCTTGGGGATCCTGCCGCGGCAGTGCGGCTCGGTTTGGATTCTGGGAGAGCCGGTGTGCCTGTCCGGTTACTTGCCCCCCTCGGTGCGGCAGCAGGTGGCTTACGTGCCCCAGCGTTTTCAGTTCAATCCTGGGCTTCCCATGGTGGTGGAGGAGTTTGTGGCTTTGGGTTGGGGGGCATTGCAACCCTGTTGGCCTTGGCAGCAGCGCTCTGCTCGGCGGCAGGCGGTGAAAGAGGCGTTGGAACGGGTCGGCGCATCCCACCTGTCCTCTAAGGCTTTGGGCCAGCTCAGCGGCGGGGAGCTGAAACGGGTGCTGTTGGCCTATTGCTTGGCTTGGCCGCGGCGGCTGCTTATCCTCGACGAGGCACCGGCAGGCTTAGATACGCTCAGCGAGGGGGAGTTTTACCGGCTCTTGGAAGAGCTGCGCCAATCTCTGGGCTGGGCCATTTTGCAGATCTCCCATGATCTGGAAATGGTGTCTTGCTATTGCGACCGCGTGCTGTGCCTCAACCAATCCCTCATCTGCCAGGGATCCCCCCAGGTGGCTTTGGCACCAGAAGTGCTGAGCCGGGTTTATGGGCCTGTTCGCGACAGCGGTGCGGAGCACCATTTTGTCCGCTACCACCGTCACTGAGGGGAAGGCGATGTTGGAGGGCTGGGTGCGGGTAGTGGAGCTGTTGCAGTTGCCCTTTATGCAGCGGGCCATGCTGGGTGGGATCCTCACCGGCATGACAGGTGGGCTGCTGGGCAGTTTTGTTATTCTGCGGCAACTGTCGTTTTTTAGCGATGCCCTGGGGCATTCGGCTCTGCTGGGGATTGTTTTGGGAGTGCTGCTGGGGCTGAATCCCACCGTGGTGTTGATGGTGTTTGGGGTGGGATTTGCTTTGGGCGTCACCTTTGTCTTGGAGCGCACTCAACTGTCGGCGGATGCGGTGCTGAACATCATCTACTCTTCCTCTTTGGCGCTGGCCGTTATCGCCCTCAGCTTGCTGCCCGGCTATCGGGGCAACCTCAACCAGTTGTTGTTTGGGGAGATTTTGGGGATCAGCCCGGCAGCCCTGTGGACGAGCGGGATCCTCTTGCTGATCAGCTCGGCCTATGTGGGATTGACTTTGCCCTCCCAGATGTTGCTTACCTTGGATGAGCCGCTGGCGCGGGCGCGGGGGGTTCAGGTGGGCTGGCAGAAGCTGGCTTTTGTGGTGTTGCTGGCTTTGGTGGTGGCCCTGGCGATTCGCTCGGTGGGGGTGTTGCTGGTGAGCGCTTTTGTGGTCATCCCGGCCTCGACGGCAAGGCTTTTGGGATCCCGCTTTACAACCTATGTGCTGCTGGCCATAGGTATTGGGGGACTGAGCGCGGTGCTGGGGATGATCGCCTCGGCAACCTTCAACCTGCCCTCCGGCCCCAGCATTGTTGCCACCCAGTTGCTCTTTTTTCTCCTAGCTATGGCGCTCAAGGGGGTGTCGCAACTCCTGCAGCTCTAGCTAGCGGCAATCCAAGAGCTCTCTCGGGCAGCGGCTTTTCCTGCAGAAGCTGGCCAAACAGGCGGCGATAGCTCTCTGGAAAGACCTGCCCGCTGAGGGTGGGCTGCTCGTAGACGCGCTTGAGGGTGTTGAGATCCCGCTTGGTAATGTTGGGCACCCGCAACACCCGCCGATTGCCGGTAGCCGCCGCATGGTGTCCGCCATACATCAGATCCCGCAGGTTCGGGCTATGGCCCCACAGCCCCAGCCCATGCCCGATCTCGTGTCGGGCCACCGCCGTTATTTCGGCCAACCCCTGTCCTTCTGCAATGACGATGCGCACCCGCTGCTGCAAAGAGCCATCGGAGGCGAAGAAAAACTCCGGGCGGGCCGCCCCAGCCACCCCGCCGCCAATAGGAGGAACGCGGTAAATGCTCATCCCGTAGAAAGCCTCCTCCTCTTTGGCCACCACCTTGAGCGGGATGTAGGCCGACCACTCCTTCACCGCTTGCTCCACGGAGGCCTTCCACTGGGGGTGATCCCCTTGGATGTAGATAGGGACGGGATAGAAGGCCCACTGGGCATAGGCTCCACCTGGCAAAAGCGGCTCGATTTCCTCAAAGTAGTCTCCCACCGCCTTGTCGTAGGCGTAGCGATCCAGGCCGGGGGGGAGTTTGAGCCGCATCGGCTGCGGCAGTTCTCCGGCTTGAGTTTGAGCCTGGGCTTGCAGGGCTTCAATGCCAAAAAAGTGGGGAACCAGCAGGGATCCCCTGCCCCCCACTGCCAGGACGAGGAGCATCGTCCAGCCGAGGATGCAAAGCTGTAGAATGCGCCGCCGCATCAAAGCCGCCCTTTCGCCCTTGTCTTTCTACAAGGTTAGTGGCTCAGAAAGCAAGTGTCGTTCGTTTGACATCCTCCCCGGCCTGAAGGCCGGAGATTCCTACCACGCTGCGCATGGATGGCTCCTTGCGCAGTCGTCTCGGCGGGTTCCTGCTTCCGACCGCCCGTGCAGTTCGATCCACAGGCCATCCGGGCTGACACGGGTG
>NZ_JBSSBO010000026.1:0-41811 GCF_054058915.1 Thermostichus sp. MS-CIW-41 | reverse complement strand
AACAGAAAGATCAACTGGTAGTAATCCGTACTGAACATATTATACATTATTTTCAGTATAGTTGAGCTTATTATTGACTAGAGTCATGCTCCTCTGCCATGCGCTGCCCCAGACGACCACCCCCAACCCCTCTTCCACCCTGGGAGAGGAAATGCCTGCTCTAGGGGATCCGGGTCCGCAACAGTTCAAGTGGGCTAATGGGGGATCCCCCTCGAGAGGGGAGAGACTCAGCTCAGCAATATCCGTGCCTAGTCAAAGCAGAGGGCTATTGTTAAGGAATCTAAAGTAAAGTTGAGCTTTTGATATCACTGTTGCCGTCTTGTTACCGAAAGCGCTATCGTCTAAGCATCAAAGCTTTTTTCAAAGCTGCTTTATGGGCCCTGGAGGAGCGACCCCTCTGGGGCTTCTTCCATCCGGCTGCAGCTGAGAGGGCAAGGGATGGCTTTATGGGGTAGGGATCACTCCTCGGCGGACGGCAGGCCCCAGGGCGTGGCTGCCGATGTCAGAACGGTAGTAGGCCTTGGGAAACTGCACTTGCTCCACAGCTGCGTAGGCTTGGCGCAGGGCCTCGGATAGGGTTGCCCCTTGGCCGGTAAGACAGAGAACGCGCCCGCCATCGCTCAGGAGCTGCTTGCCTGCCTGGCGGGTACCCGCGTGAAACACCAACGCCCCCGTGGTGGCAGCTGCATCCAAGCCGGAGATGGGGATCCCTCGCTCGTAGGCATCGGGATAGCCTGGGGCTGCCATCACCACGCAGGCGGCATAGCCGGGTTTCCATTTGAGCTGGATTTGGGCCAGCCGTCCTTCTATACAGGCCAGCAGCACCTCGTCCAAAGGGTTTTCCAGCAAGGGCAGGAGGACTTGAGCCTCTGGATCCCCAAAGCGGCAGTTGTACTCCAACACGTAGGGATCCCCACTGGGCGTGATCATCAAACCGGCATAGATCACCCCCTGGTAGCGGATGCCCCGCCGTTGCAAAGCCTCCAGGGTGGGATCCAGGATCTGGGTTTGGATGCGGGCCAACCCTTCTGGAGTGACCAGGTGATCCGCAGGGGCATGAGCTCCCATGCCGCCGGTGTTGGGGCCGGTATCGCCCTCGCCAAGGCGCTTGTAGTCCTGGGCAGGTGGCAGCGGCACACAGATCTGGCCATCGGTTAGAGCCAAAACCGACACCTCCTGGCCGGGGATAAACTCCTCGATCAGCACCTGATCGCCCGGCTTGGCCAGGGCAGCTTCTAGAGCTTGCACCGCTTCTTCCCGGTTTTGGGCAACGGTTACCCCCTTGCCGGCAGCCAGTCCATCTTTTTTGATGACCACTGGGAAACTCTGGGAGTCGAGATAGGCCACAGCGGCAGATAGCTCAGCAAAGCCGGTAGCGCGAGCAGTCGGGATCCCCGCCTCTTGCATCAATTGCTTAGCCCAGAGTTTGCTTCCTTCCAGTTGGGCAGCGGCGCGGCTAGGCCCGAAAATGGGCAACCCTGCTGCCTGGAAGGCGTCCACGATCCCCTGCACCAAGGGCAGCTCTGGCCCTACCACCGTCAGGCGGATCCCTTGTACGGTAGCAAACCGCACCAGGCCTTCAATGTCGGTAGCCGCCAAAGCCACGGATTGACAGCGGGGCAGCTGCTGCATGCCGCCGTTGCCGGGGGCACAGTAGATCCGAGTAACCTGGGGAGACTGCAACAGCTTCCAGGCCAGAGCGTGTTCTCGCCCCCCAGATCCGATGACCAGAGCCTGCATGGTGTGCTATTCCGCTGTTTCTAAACCCAGCTTGCCTGTTTTCCGAACATCCCCCATTAGACCATGTTCTTGTACCATTTCTGGGGTGTTGGCGCACTCCGGTCAGTGGACGGCGAGAGAACGGCCCCGCCAAGTCCAGTTGCGGCCGGTGGTGGTGCGGATGGCCGAAGCCAAGATGATGGCCGCTGTCGCCCAACCCCCCACTGCCGTTAGCCACCAGTAGCAGAGGGGCAGATGCGCCCAATGCCGGAGCAGAAGCCGGATGGCCAATTGGGCCAGGATCCCTGCCAAGCTGGCCAACAGCACCTCCAGGGATCCCGTAGCCCCAGCCAGGATCACCCCCAACCAGGGCAAGCTGCAGATCCCCAAGACCGTACCCATTGCCAACACCGCCAAGGCCCAGTTGCGCTCCAGGCCCAGGAACCAGTTTTTGGTCCACCCTTCCCAAAGGGCAGCCCCGTTGGCATACATGCGGCTGCGCACCCGCGGCCCTCCCAGGCAAATTTGCAGGCCCAACCCCTGGGCTTTGATCCGTTGCCCCAGGGCCACATCCTCGATCACCACATCGGCCACTCCGGCATGCCCGCCAACTTGCTCGTAGGCAGAGCGCCGAAACAGCAGGAAGGGACCAAAGGCAAAGGCTTTGGGGTTGTCGGGATCGTTGACGGCGGCAAAGTTGTAACCCACCGCCAGGATGGTCATCATGATGGGTTGCACCAGCCACTCCGCTAGGCAACCGCACACCAATTGCGGCCCTACACTCACCAAGCCGCTGCCGCTTGCCAGCAAATGTCCTAAGGCCGCTTCAATGGCACCGGATCCCAGCCGCACGTCGCAATCCAGAAACAGCAAGTAGTCGGCTTCTACGCGGGCGACGGCTTGGGCACAGGCCCAGTTTTTGCCCACCCACCTTTGGCCTTTGGGACGGGGATCCCCCTTGAGCAGGTGTAGGCGCGGATCTTGCCGTTCGGCAGCCAGGGCTTGGGCCAGCTCCCAGGTGGCATCCGTGGATTCATCGTCCACCAACCACACCTGTAAAGGGGCAGAGGTGCTGTCCAGAATGCTGCTCAGGCAGCCCACCACGTTCTCGGCCTCGTTGTAGGCGGGCACGATCACCGCCAGCCGCTCCATCCCGGCCGCGATTTCCCCTGCCTGTTCCGCCGGGGGATCCCTCAGCCAGGGGGAAGCCCGCAACGCTCGCCTCAGTTGCAGGGCCACTAGGGCAATCGCCAAAGCTGTTAAGGACAGTACCCCCGTTAGGATTTCTCGGATCCCCACTCCTGCTTCCCTCGTTGTTTAGATGTGCTCAGGAACAGATTCCCACCTCTAATGCTCTAGCTCTGGGATGGCCCAATGATTTTCTAGGCAGACAAAACCCCCTCTACGATATCGCCATAGGGCCGGGGAAAGATTAGCCAGACCTGGCGCTGGGTTTCCACCAAGGCACGCACCAAAGGGGAAAGATGGGCAATTTCTTCATAGCCACGCTCGGTTTTGAGCTGGATCCCTTGGTCATAAAAGCTATAGCCCTGGACATGGGCAGAGCGGATGCCCAAGTAACTTTCAGGATCCAGCCCGTCCTGCAGCATTTTGGCCTGCACGGCGGCCACCAGGGTTTGGCGTTGTTCCTCAGACAACTGGGTAATGTTGCGGGCCTTGAACAAATCCCGCTCCAAGTAGCGCCGCGACAGATCCGCCAAGATGGGATCCTTCCCCGACATGGCCCAGAGGCGCATGGGGTAGCTGAAGATGATATCGTCGGCAGCCAAGTAGAGGGGGAGCGGCAACTCGAAGGGATCCCCTTTTTGAGCCGCCAGCGAGGCCCAGCACCAAGCGCTGAGGATGGGATCCAGCTCAATCTCCCCCCTTTGCAGGAGCGCCTCTGCCCGCCTGAATAGCCGCTCCAAGATAAAACGGGCACAGAGGCTCTTGGGGTGCTGGTACACCTGGGTGTACATGAAATAGCGCACCACCAGGTAGTGCTCGATGGCCCCCAAGCCTTTGCGAGCCGGGATGGACAGGGATCCCGTCTCCGGGTCATAATCCAGCACCGTTAGGATGCGATCCAGGTCGAGGTGGCCATATTGGGCGCCCGTGAGCAGGCTGTCCCGCATCAGGTAATCGAAGCGGTCGCAGTCCAGTTGGCTGGAAATAAGCTGACCTACCAGCGGCAGGGGAAATTGCTTCTGCAACACCTGCTGCATCTGGGTCGGCAGTTGGGAATCAAACTCTGCCAGCAGCGTCCCCACTTGGGGATCCTCCCGGAGAATGCGGGCCGTCCAAACCTCGTGCCGGCAGCCGAAGATCTCTTCCCCGGCATGGCTAAAAGGGGCATGGCCAATGTCGTGCAGCAGAGCCGAGGCCAAGGTTACCGCCCGATAGGGACGCAGCTCTGGGTAGCGATGGGCCAATTTGTCGAACAGCCGCCGCGTTACCTGCAGCACCCCCACCGAATGGGTAAAGCGGGATCCCTCTGCCCCATGGAAGGTAAAAAAGGCCGTGTCCAACTGGCGAATGCGGCGCAGCCGCTGAAAGGCCGGTGTATCGATCAGGCGAATGAGCAGAGCCTCAACCGCGTCCCCTCCATTCAGGCTGATGGCGCCATGCAGGGGATCGTGGTAGGTGCGGGACTTGCAAAACCGTAGCGGCATACTCCCACCATACCTCGCCAATTTTGGGATCCTTGGCTAGCCTGTCTGGGGGTGCTTCCCGCCTCGCCCTATCTATGCCCGCTTTCCCATGCCTCTCTCTGCAAAGGATGCCAGCACCCGAACCCCAGAAAACTCGACTCCAAGACAACAAGACAGCTGGGTGTTCCTCCTCTCCCTGCTGATTTTGATACTCAGTTTGGGGCTAACCGGCTGCTCTGCCAGTTCTGGATCCCCTGTTGTGCCCAGCCCACCCACCCTCACCCGCTACGTTGCCCTGGGAGCCAGCGATGCCGTTGGCTACAACGCCTCCATTTCCTGTGATGGCCCAGCCAACGCCGCCGGCACTCGACCCCAGCGCTCAGAGCCCCTGGACTGCCCCAATGGAACGGGCTATGTGCCCCGCCTGGCCCGGTCTTTGCCGGCCCCGGTTGAGCTGGTCAATTTGGGCCGTTCGGGAGCGGTGCTCAGCCCCGCCATGCAAGCCCTGAGGCAGGGGATCCCGGCCAATTTGCTGCAGGATCAAGTGCCGCGCCTTCCCCCCGATGCCACCCTGATCACCATTTGGGTGGGCGGAAACGATACCAACGCCATCGCTCTGGCGGCGGCTCAACGGGCTCTCCAAGGTGAGGATCCCTTGCCCTTCGTCGATCAGCAGATCCGACAATTCGCCGCCGATTACCAAACCCTGCTGCAAGCGGTGCGTGCCCGTGCCCCTCAAGCTCGCCTGGCGGTGGCCAACCTGCCCAACTTCGCCCTGATTCCTCTGGGTCAGCAGCAACCCAGCAGCGTGCGCCAACTGCTCTCCCTGATCTCGGTTGGCCTCACGCAACGGGCCATCAACCCCTTAAGCCAACAGGGGATCCCAGTGGTGGACTTGCTCTGCGATCCCCGCTCCTACCGACGCGAGTCCTTCTTTCCCGGCCCGCTGGCCGACGGCTTTCACCCCAACGACCGGGGCTACGCCGATTTGGCCGATGCCTTCTTGAGCGCCCTTCGGCAACCGCTCCCTCCCCAAACCCGCTGCCCTCCCTTTAGCGAGGTGGGATCCCTGCAACCAGATGCGGCGGCAGAGTCTGCCCTCCGCAGTTTTCTCACGGATGGATACAAGCCGGCACAATAGGAAGGATCCCTGCGCTCGGCAAGGGATCCCAAAGGCGCTTAGACGATCCAGCCACGGAGAACGGGCCAGTTTTAGGAAGCAGCTACCGCTGCCGAGGAACGCCGCCGCCGGCCCAGAGCACCCGCTACCGGCTCCGGTTGGGTTTCCACACTCAGGGAAGACACAGACTCCTCTTCAGGGGATTGCACAAAAACCGCCACCGTGGGCTTGCCGGGCAATTGTTCTCGCAAGAAACGGCGCACCACCCGCTCCACTTCGCCCTTAAGGCCGGCCCAGTCGATGTCCAGGCTGCCCCGCTCCAGCGAGCGAGCAAATTGGGGCCACGCTTGCCGAAGGGTGTTCTCCAGAAGGGGTTTCAGGTCGGATCCCTTGAGTTGGTTCCCTTCCCCCGCCAAGCCAAAGGTTTGCACCTGCGGGGTGCAGAGCAACTGGCCGCTGCCGTCCAGGCTGATCACCACCGTCACCATGCCATCTTTGGCGATCTGCTGCCGCTCCTGCAGCATCTCATCCATCACCACTCCATCGTGGGAAGCGGCGATCATCTGTAGGCCAGAGGGGACGCGGCCTGTGATGGCAATGCGCTCCCGGTTCACCTCCACCACATCGCCATTGTCGATGATCACAATGTTTTCCCGCGGGATCCCCATGCTCATGGCGGTTTCGGCGTGCTTGACCAGCATGCGGTATTCCCCGTGGGTGGGAACGAAGAACTTGGGGCGGGTGAGGGCAATCATCAGCTTTTGGTCTTCCTGGCAGCCGTGGCCGGAAACGTGCAGGCCCTTGTCTTTGCCGTAAATGACATTGGCTCCCAGCTCCATCAGCTTGTCGATGACCCGCGAGACCGCGATGGTGTTGCCAGGGATCGGGTTGGCCGACCACACCACCGTGTCGCCTGGCTTGATTTGCAACTGCGGGTGCTCGCCGTTGGCGATGCGGGTGAGAGCAGCTAGAGGTTCTCCCTGGGATCCGGTGGTGAGGATGATCACCCGGTCATCCGGCAGGCTGTTGATCACATGCATCGGCTGCAGCGTCTCGTCCTTGCAGCGGATGTAGCCCAAGCGCCGCGCATGAGCCACCACGTTTAGCATGGAGCGGCCCAGCAGAGACACCACCCGACCTTGCTGTTCGGCAATCTGCAGCACCAAGTTGAGACGATGTACCGAAGAAGCAAAGGTGGTGATGATCACCCGTCCCTTGGCTCCGGCAATGGCCTTGGTGAGACCGGGCACCACTGAGGCTTCAGAGGGGGTGAACCCCGGCACTTCAGCGTTGGTGGAGTCGCTGATCAGGCAGAGCACTCCCTTTTCTCCATGTTCGGCCAACCGCTGCAGGTCGAAGTACTCCCCATCCACGGGGGTATGGTCGATCTTAAAGTCGCCGGTCTGAATAATGACGCCCACAGGCGTGTGCAGAGCCACCGTAAAGCTATCGGCAAACGAGTGGGTGTTGCGAATGAATTCGGCAAAAAAGTGCTTACTCAAGGGAACGATTTCGCGGGGGCCCACAGGACGCAGCTCTGTGCGGTTGAGCAGGCCCACTTCCCGCAATTTCTCTTCCAGCAGCGCCAGCGCCAATCTGGGGCCGTAGATGACCGGAATATCAAATTCCCGCAGGTGATACGGGATCCCGCCGATGTGATCTTCATGGCCGTGGGTAACCACCATCCCCCGCACTTTGTCTCGATTTTGCTTGATGTAGGTCATGTCCGGCAGCACGATATTAATGCCGTGCATGCTCTCATCGGGAAAAGCCAAACCGGCATCCAAGAGGATGATGTCATCCTCGTAGCGGAAGGCCCATGTGTTTTTGCCGATCTCCCGTTCGCCGCCCAGCGGAATCATCTGAACGGAAGAGGTGGATTGTGGGGTTACAGAACGAGAAGCAACTGAAGAACGTGGTGTTGGCATATGGGTTTAGATCCTCAACAGTAAAAAAACAAAAACAGAAATGGGCACAAGCTATCCCCGACAAAGTTGTGGGCGAAAGCCGCAACTCATCCATTTCCCAGGCCGGGGAAGAGCTTTTCAGGGAAAAAGCTACCTACCCACAGGTCAAACGCCACAAAAGAGCCCCTTGCAAACTCCTGAAAACCGTGGTCATGGCAGAAGCAAAGCCTAAAAATGCAATCATGAAACTTTCGTCGCCATTTGTTCGGATCCCTTCGATTCAGCCAGTAGGCCCATCTCTTCAAGCACCTGTCGCAAAACCTGCAGAGAACTGGGCTGTAGAGGCGCTAGGGGAAGGCGCGCCCGACCCACTCGCCAACCCTGCATCTCCAATGCGGCCTTAATCGGAACTGGGTTGGTCTCGATGAATAAAACCTTGAACAACGGAAACAGGCGCAGGTGGTGGGCCAAAGCTTGATCGTGTTGCCCCCTGATGTAGCTCTGGATCAGCTCCTGCAACTGCAACCCAACCAGGTGGCTGGCTACACTGATCACCCCGCTCCCCCCCAAAGATAGGAGCGGCAACGTCAGAGAGTCATCCCCTGAATAGATGGCGAAACGCGAGGGAGTGAGTCGCCGAATTTCCGAAGCTACATCCATCATACCACTGGCTTCTTTGATGGCGACAACCGTTTCCAATTCTGCCAATTTCGCTACGGTCTCCGGCTGTAAACTGGCCCCTGTCCGACTGGGAATGTTGTAGAGCAAGATGGGCAGGTCGCTGGCTTGAGCAATGGCCTTGAAGTGCTCATAAAGGCCGGCCTGGGTAGGCTTGTTGTAGTAGGGCACCACCTGCAAAGAGCCATCCAAACCCAATTGCGCAGCCTTTTTTGTGGCTTCAATGGCCTCACGGGTGGAGTTGGATCCCGTCCCGGCGATCACCTTAGCCCGACCGGCTACGGCATCTCGCACCACGCGGAACAGCTCATACTCCTCTTGCCAGGTTAGGGTGGGAGATTCGCCTGTGGTGCCACAGACCACCAAGCCGTCACTGCCGTGGGTTGCCAAGTAATCGGCCAAACGAGCGGCCTCATCGTAGTTAAGCTCCCCCTCATCGGTAAAGGGGGTAACCATGGCCGTCAGCACTCGACCGAAGTTCACCGATTGCTTCTCCCCATCAACCACACCAATCCGACGATTAATCGGGCGACCCAGATGAGACCAGTTTGTTTTTCCATCATACCTGCCTTTGCGTTAGGGATCCCGCTTGCCTGCCCTGCCAAGGCCCAGTTTGTGCCTCACCCGGTTGCCACAGGCTGGATAAAAGGGAGATAACAAAGAAGACAGACCGTTTGAACACGGAATGTATAGCCATTTGCCAATCCTGCCCCTACCTTTGGGGGGAGCAGCCTTTCTACCGACACTTGAGGATCCCTATGGACGCCCTAACTGCCCTGAAAGAGCGCATTTCCGCCGACAAATTGGATCCCAGCCGCCGTTTATCGGAAGCGGAGATCCGAGAGCTGGTGGCTTATGCTACGGAAGCTCCTTCTTCCTTCAACATTCAGCACTGGCGGTTTGTTGCGGTCACCGACCCGGAAGACAAAGAGCGCCTCAAATCTCTGGCCTACAACCAACAGAAGGTGGCGGATGCATCGGTGGTGTTTATCATCCTGGGGGATCTGCGGGGGTATGAGAAACTGCCTGAAATTGTGCAAAGAAGCGTTGCTGCCGGGATCCTCTCGCCCGAAAAAGCGGAAGGCTGGGTGAACATGGCCCAGGCAACCTATCTGATACATTCACGCTGAACTCTCCTGAACATGGTTCAGGAAAGAAGCGATCGCATCCTGCCTACCTCTGTTCGCGTCAGCGGGACGGAGTCCAAACAGGAAGGCGGTATCCCGCAAAGCCCTGAGGAATACCCCCCGAGCGCTTTCCCCCTTCACTTCCCGGCAACCGTTGCGGTGGACTCAAGGATCAGGGGGAAACTTGGTCTACTATATCCCTCTCAATGACTTTTGCCAAACCGCCTAAAGCTCAGTAAATTCAGCAAAGTTCAGGGTTTTGGGGGTTAGAGGCATGCTCCACAATCCCACCTTGGCGCGGGATGAAGCGATTCGCTCTGGGGCGATGGCTGCCATGGCGCTGATGATCGCGGCTCAGGCCAAGGGTTTGGTGAGCGGGCCCGATGATCGGCTTTGATCCGGAAGGGGTAAAGCGGGAGTTCGGCATTGCCGACCGCTACGTGCCGGTGATGCTGCTGGCGGTTGGATATGCGGCAGCGGGTAACCTGCCGCGCAAGCCTCGCTTGGGGGTGGATGAAGTTCTGGCCTTTGGGCGAGGGCGGGAGTTTTAGCCCTAGGCTCAGGTGGGATCCCTGTCGCCCTCTCCTGGACTCCTACCGGCATCAAGCCTTGAGAAAATGAACCAGCTGTTGCAAGCGATCCCAAGCGGCACCCCTGGCGAGAATCTCGCGAGCTTGGGCGATCCCGGCTCTCCAATCGGGGGCCACTCCGGCCACCTGCAGGGCCAAAGCAGCATTCAAGGCCACCACATCCTGCTGGGCAGGCGTCCCGGATCCCTGGAGAACTTGGGTGAGGATGGCGGCATTTTCCGCCACATCCCCCCCCTTGAGAGCTTGGGTGGGTGCCAGGGTCAGCTCGTAATCTGCAGGGTTCAAGACTTCCGTCCGTACCAGCCCACCGGACAGGATGCCCAGATCGGTGGGTTGATCCAGACCGGCCTCGTCGAGACCTTCGCGGCTGTGCAACACAATGGCCCCTTCCCGTCCCAACAGGCGCAGGGCCTCTGCCATTACCGGCACCAGCTCCTGGGCGTAAACCCCGATCACCTGGCGGTTGGGATAGAGGGGGTTGACCAAGGGCCCCAACAGGTTGAAAATGGTGCGAACCTTGAGGGCCCGCCGATAGGGGATCACCGCCCGCATGGCCGGGTGCCACTGGGGAGCAAACAAAAAGGTGATGCCCACTTCCGCCACAGCCGCCCGCACCCGCTCTGGCTCAGCCCCCAAGTTCACCCCCAGGGCCTCCAGCACATCCGCCGAGCCGACCTTGCCAGAGGCGGAACGGTTGCCATGTTTAACCACCGGGATCCCGGCTGCACTGACCACAAAGGCCACCGCCGTGGAAATGTTAAAAGTGCCGGCCCCATCGCCGCCGGTGCCACAGGTATCCACCAGGAGAGGCAAGTCCAGCGGGGATCCCAGCGAAGCCCGCTGTAGCACTCGTGCCATGCCGGCCAGTTCACCAGCGCTCACACCCTTGGCTTGCAGGGCCGCCAGAATCGCCCCCGACACCACATCTGGCACTTGGTTCTGGAGCCAACCGTTCATCAACTGTTCAGCTTGGGCTTCGCTGAGAGATTGCCGATCCAGCAACTGCCCCAAAAGCTGTGGCCAAAGGTCAGCCGTTTCCGTCATGGGTCGGGATCCTGGGTGTCAGCGGGTACTCATAGTAGCGTATCTAGTAGCGTATCCCGCCTCTGGGTCACTTGCCTCGTGCAGGTCGGGCCATGCTGATGGTTGGTATAGTGGGTTTGACCTGAACCGCTTCCGGCCCTAGCAGGGTGCGTTCTATTCTTCTCTTCCCTCCCGGAGGTTGTGATGAACCCTCCAACTAACCCAAGGGCTTGCAGCCAGCTTGCACGAGCGGGAGCCTTTGCCCCCATCCATGTTGTGGGCGGGGGGTTGGCGGGGACAGAAGCTGCTTGGCAAATTGCCCAGGCAGGGTTGCCTGTCATCCTTTCGGAGATGCGCCCCGTGCGTCAGAGCCCGGCCCATCACACCGATCAGTTGGGGGAGCTGGTGTGCAGCAACTCCTTTGGGGCTGCAGCCAGCGATCGGGCGGCAGGGCTACTCAAGGAAGAACTGCGACAACTGGGATCCCTGGTGATCGCGACGGCGGATTGCCATGCAGTGCCGGCAGGAGGGGCATTGGCAGTGGATCGGGCCCGCTTCAGCCAGGCTCTCACGGAAGCCATTCAAAACCATCCCCGCATCACCCTGCGTCGGGAGGAGGTGACGGAGATCCCGGAGGGCATTGCCGTCCTCTGTACCGGCCCTCTGACCAGCGATCCCCTGGCCAAGGCACTGCAAGCCTTTACGGGCCTGGAGTACCTGAGCTTTTTTGATGCGTCTAGCCCCATTGTTACCGGGGATTCGTTGAACCGAGCGGTGGTGTTTCAGGCTTCCCGCTACGACAAGGGGGAAGCAGCCTATCTCAACTGCCCCATGACGGAAGCGGAGTACGAACGGTTTTGGCGGGCGCTGGTGGAGGCGGAGCAGGCGCCCCTCAAGGATTTTGAACGAGAGGAGCGCAAGTTTTTCGAGGGCTGCTTGCCGATTGAAGAAATGGCGCGCCGTGGCAAAGACACCCTCTGTTTCGGCCCCTTGAAGCCGGTGGGGCTGGTGGATCCGCGCACGGGATCCCGTCCTTACGCGGTGGTGCAGTTGCGGCAAGAGGACAAAGCAGGGCAGCTGTGGAACTTGGTGGGCTTTCAAACCAACTTGAAATGGGGAGAACAGCAGCGGGTCTTTCGCCTCATCCCCGGCCTGGAACAGGCGGAGTTTGTCCGCTTTGGGGTGATGCACCGCAATACATTTTTGAATTCGCCCCAGCTTCTGTGGCCGACCTTGCAATTTCGTCGCCGACCCACGCTGTTTGCCGCCGGCCAGTTGGTGGGCACCGAGGGCTATGCCTGCGCGGTGGCAGGGGGATGGTTGGCCGGACAGAACGCCGCCCGCCTGGCTCTGGGGTTGCCCTTGATCACGCTGCCCCCCGAAACAATGATGGGATCCCTGTTTCAGTTCATCAGCAGCGCCGATCCCAGGCACTTTCAGCCGATGCCGGCCAATTTTGGGCTGTTGCCGGATTTGGAGGGGCGCAAGCTTCGCAACAAGCAGGAGCGCTATGGCCGTTACCGGGATCGGGCTTTGGCTGCTCTGAAAACGACTGGGTTGGTGCGCCAAGTGCAAACCGCCTAGGGGAGCTTGGAGCGTGTTCCCGACCATTGCGATCCAAGTCAAAGTCGAGATTGAGCGTTATCGTCATTTGAAACTAGATTGAGACACTTCCTAGGCGTTTCGCGACCGCCCCCAGCCCCTCTCCCTCTGGGGGAGGAGAGTCGGGAAGCAATGCCACAGAAATATTTAGAAATGTTTCATTCCTATGCCGCGGTAGCAGATCCCAAAACGAGCTGTCAAAAGCTGGGCAAACCTGTTGGCTACCTTCCCTCTTTCCGCTGCTCACAAGACAAAAGGGCGCGCATGGACTCCAACAGTTGGGGTGCCCTCTGGGTTAGGTCTTGATAGAGGCAAATTTGCTGTTGGCAGCGGGCCAGGTTATGGGCTTTGCGGCTGGGGTAGCGCTGGGGATCCCAATTCCAGTAAGCGTCTTCAAACCAATCCTGCAAAAAGCGCATCCCCAATTCCAGGGTAATCAGTTGGATCCCTTGGAGAAGGAGTTCCGGTTGTAGGGCGTGCAAGTTCCCGGTTTGGGCATAGCCCCGCAACCCGGCCAGGATCGCCTCTGGCTGAAGGGTATTTCCTCGTTTGCCCCAGGAGCGCAGGGCATCCCCCAATTCAACATAGAGATTGTGATACATAAAGGTGTCCAGATCCACCAGGCCCACAAATCGCCCCTGCTCATCGAACAAAAAGTTGTTGAACTTGAGATCGGCGTGGATGATTTGAGTTGGGATCCCCGAGGGCAGCAGAAGATTGGGCACAGTTTCGATTAAAAACTGCCATTCTGCCTGCACTTCTGGGGCCGGCTCATACTGGCGTAGCTGTTGCCAAAGGTGAGCCGTATCGTGAAAATGCGGGATCTGGAAGCGAAAACGATAGTCCATCTGGGCCAAGAGTCGATGCAGGCGTCCAACGGCTGCCCCCGCCTCTTCCAGATAGCCCCAATTGGGAGGAGTTGGGTGACAGGATCCCGGCAGACAATCCATGACCCGCCACAGCCCTTCTGCCCAGGACAAGTGCAGGGATCCATCGCGAGCGCGGCGGAATTGGGGGACGGGGAAGCCGTGTTGTCTCAACCATTGGCCGATGGCTTGACCATCTTCAGTGACAGCAGGATCAAATCGGGGATGAAGGCGCTGGACGATGAAGGATCCCTCAGAGGTGTTGAGTTTCCAAGTTTGGTGAATGAGGCCCACTCGGATGGCTTCGGGTGGCTCTGGATCCCCCAGTTGAAAGTGCTGGACAAGGGGATCCAGCCAAGTCAGGTCAAGCATAGGCAAGGAAGAAATCTATTCAAGCTTGGGGTGCTGGGTCGATCTTTTCGTTTTCAGAGCTGCCTCAAACTGCTTACCACAGCGGCGGCCTTTGAGGCTTACAGTTCAAGTTCTATTGAAGTGGCTTCATGTTGACGATTTTACCGTCCTCGATAAACAGGGCAAGTTGTTTGGGAGGGTGCAGCTTGTTATGCAACCACAGCCTTTTTGCGGCTCACCCGAACGGGACTTGTCGCCAGAACTCACTGCCCAATTGGCCGAGAACTCAGGTGTCGTTGTGGCAAACCCGCGAAAGAGCCCCATTTGCTACCTTAATGAAGGTTGCTGGCCGGACAACCGTTAGGTTCCCTCATCACCCCATGGATACCCGCCTAATCAACATTGGCTTTGGCAACATCGTCGCCGCTGGGCGTGTGGTCGCCATTGTCAGTCCCGAGTCAGCTCCCATCAAACGCATCATCAGCGATGCCCGCGAGAGGGGCCAGTTGGTGGATGCCACCTATGGTCGTCGTACCCGCGCTGTCATTATCACCGATTCCGGGCACGTCATCCTCTCCGCCATCCAACCCGAAACCGTTGCCAACCGCTTCCTGACGGCCAAGCCCGGTTTGCCAGACGAAACCGAGTGAAAGCCCATCGCTGTGAGCCGTTTGAGAAACCAGAAGTGAGATATCCTAAAACCAACCCAAACAAGTCAATTGCCCAGCCGTCTTGCGTCGGTCTCTGTCTATGCCAACCTCTCCTACCCCGGTTTCCTCTGAGTGTACGCAGCAGCAGGGATCCCTTCCGGCTCCTACCCCGCGCGGTCGCTTGGTGGTTTTGACAGGGCCCAGCGGAGTGGGTAAGGGTACGCTGGTCAACCAGTTGCGCCAGCGCCACCCCGAGCTGTATCTCTCGGTTTCGGTCACCACCCGCCCCCCCCGCCCCAGCGAACAGGAAGGCGTCAACTACTACTTTCGCAGTCGGGAGGAATTTCTCAACTTGATTGAAGCCAACGAGCTGTTGGAATGGGCACAGTATGCGGGCAACTTTTACGGCACTCCCCGCGAGATCGTGTTCCAAAAACTCAATCAGGGTCAGGATGTGCTGCTGGAAATTGAGCTGGCGGGGGCCCGTCAGGTGAGGCAACAGTACCCAGATGCCATTCGCATCTTTCTCTGTCCCCCTTCTCTGGAAGAGCTGGAACGTCGCATCCGCGAGCGCGGACAAGACTCAGAGGCCAGCATCGAGCGCCGCCTGGAACAGGCCCGCAAGGAATTGGATGCCCAAGACGAATTTGACTACGTGATTGTCAACGACAACCTGGAGCAAGCGCTGCAGGAGCTGGAAGCCCTGCTCTATCCCCCCTCTCCCTCTTCAAAGGAGCAGCAGCCCTAGCTTCTCCAGCCCCTTCCCGGAACGCTGTTGTCGGTGGTGCAGTGGCTCCAGATTGGGCCTAGGGTTAACTTTCGGTTAAGAAAAAAGCTGCTGGGGAGGGTAGTTTGGCTTTACCAAAAAACTGGGTCTGAAGCCCCGCCCTAAGGCCTACGGCCCGCTGACGCGACCAGGGCGGCTTTTATCTTGCTAGACCTTTGATAAAGTAGGCTCATGCGCGTCCTCGAAGCCAAGCTCCTCAACGGCACAGCCCAGCAGTACCAAGCCCTGTATGAGGCCATTCGGACTGCCCAGTTCGTGTGCAACAAGTGCCTGCGCCACTGGATGGATCATCAGGGGGTGAACAGGGCCACGTTGTACTCCCTCTGCAAGGACTTGGCCAGAGAGTTCCCCTTCGCCCAGAAGCTGAACTCCTCTGCCCGACAAGCCAGTGCGGAGCGGGCCTGGTTTGCCATCTCCAACTTCTACCGCCGCTGCAAGGAGAAGGCAGCCCGGAAGGGCTATCCCAAGTTCCAGAAACATTGCCGCTCCGTGGAGTACAAGATCTCCGGCTGGAAGCTGGCAGCAGATGGGATGTCCCTCACCTTCACGGATGGCTTCCAGGCAGGCACCTTTGCTTTGTATTGCAACGACAAGGCGCGGCGGGACATCCTCACCCTGAAAATCAATCGGGTGCGGGTAGTGCGGAGAGCCGATGGCTACTACGCCCAGTTCTGCCTGATTGTGAGACAATGGTAAAGCTGCGCTTTCTGTGCAGCCTCTGGTTCTAATCAGTTCTATCTGGCCAATTAGGGGATAGTATGCTGCACACACTATCTGGCCAATTAGGGGATAGGTCTCCAGCTCTGATCGGGATCCACTGTATCCTGGAGCTTTACGACTGCCCGGCCAAACTTTTGGATGATGCCTCCCTGGTGCAACAGGCTTTGCGGGAGGCAGCGAGACGCTCCAACTCCACCTTTTTGGGAGAGCTGTGCCATCCATTTGAGCCACAGGGGATTACAGCCCTCGCTCTTTTGGGGGAATCCCACATCTCCATTCACACCTGGCCCGAAGCGGGCTATGCGGCGGTGGATGTGTTCACCTGTGGTCGCCACACCCGACCGGAAGCGGCCTGTGAATATCTGATCGACGTGTTTCAAGCGCGACGATATTCCCTGCGCAAGGTGCCCCGCCGCACCGCGCAACCGACACTCCTGGAAGAGGCCCCAGACTCGGCTGAGGTGCTCACCTGTGAAGCGACCCGACGAAGGCGCTGAGATCTTCGCCAATCGCAGCTTTTTCCAAACTGTCATGGGGGCCATCTGTAGGCTGGGTGGGATCCGATTCACCCCAGAGGTCAGTCTATGTTGCTGGAAAAAGCTGTAGCGAGGTGCTTATGAGCAGCCCGAGAAGTTTCTTCTGGGTTCAGGAGTACTTTACCCCTTGGGACTACACCGCCCGTGCCGTCACGCGCATCTTGGCCTACCGAAAAACCCCTTTCCAGGAGATGCTGATCGCCGAGACGGGGGCCTTCGGCAAGGGTCTGATGCTGGATGGGCATTGGCAATCCACTACCGTGGATGAGTTTCTGTACCACGAGGCTTTGGTTCATCCGGCTATGGTGCAGGTCGTGCAAGCGGGCGGGATCCCCCGGCGGGTACTGGTGTTGGGGGGGGCAGAAGGGGCAACGCTGCGGGAGGTGCTGCGTTGGCGCTCGGTGGAGCAGGTGGTGATGGTGGATATCGATGGGGAGGTGGTGGCCGCCTGTCGAGAGCACCTGCCGGAAATGCACCAGGGATCCTTTGAAGATCCGCGGGTGGAGGTGGTGATTGCCGATGCCTTGGATTTTCTCCAGGAAACAGGCCCCATTTGGGATGTGATCCTTTCCGATCTTTCCGATCCCATTGAGTCCGGCCCTGCCTACCGCCTCTTCACCCAGGAGTTTTTCCGCCAGATTCGCTCCAAGTTGCAGCCCGATGGGGCTTTCACCATCCAAGCCGGGCCGACGGGGCCGGTTGAGCTTCATCAACACACCCGCATTGTTCGCACCCTGAAAACGGTGTTTGCCGCCGTGCAGCCCTACGCCATCTATGCCCCCACCTACGGTGGCCCACTGGGTTTTGCCCTGGCAGCTCAGGATCCCATCCCCTCCAGGCCAGAACCGGAGCAGATCGACCAGATTCTGAGCCAACAGTTGGATCCCGAGCGAGGGGCACTGCAATTCATCGATGGCATCACCCTTCTGGGCCTCTACCAAGTCCCAGCTCACCTGCGCCGTGCCATTGCCGCCGAGACCACGGTTTATACCCTGGACAACCCGCCTCGCATTGAATGAGGAGCCATGCAGCGCTCAAAGGGATCCCAGGAGAGTTTGTCTTTGGTGCCATAACTTGGTAGATTCGTGAGCAGCCGAATTTTGCTTCCCTGATGAAAGTCCTGGTTATTGGTGGTGACGGATACTGTGGCTGGGCGACAGCCCTGCACCTATCCAACAGGGGTTATGAGGTGGCCATTCTCGATTCCTACGTCCGCCGCCTCTGGGATCTGCAACTGGGGGTTTCTACCCTGACCCCAATTGCCCAGCTAGAGCAACGGGTGGATTGCTGGAAGGGGCTAACCGGCAAGGACATTCCCATCTTTGTCTGCGACGTTACCAACTACGAAGCCCTGATCTCCTGCATGCGCCGCTTCCCGCCGGAGGCCATTGTTCACTTTGGCGAGCAGCGCTCTGCCCCTTACTCGATGATCAGCCGCGAGCATGCGGTGATGACCCAGGTGAACAACGTGGTGGGCACCTTGAACATCCTCTACGCCATCAAGGAGGAATTTCCCGATTGCCACCTGGTGAAGCTGGGCACCATGGGCGAGTACGGCACCCCCAACATCGACATCGAGGAGGGGTACATCACCATCGAGCACAATGGCCGCAAGGATACCCTGCCCTACCCCAAGCAGCCGGGATCCATGTATCACCTCTCCAAAGTACACGACAGCCACAACATCCACTTCGCCTGCCGCGTCTGGGGCCTGCGGGCCACCGACCTCAACCAAGGGGTGGTATACGGCGTGCTCACAGAAGAAACCGGCATGGACGAGGTGCTGATCAACCGTCTCGATTACGATGGCGTATTCGGCACAGCTCTGAACCGCTTCTGCATTCAAGCGGCCGTGGGCCATCCGCTGACAGTGTATGGCAAGGGCGGCCAGACCCGCGGTTTCCTGGATATCCGCGACACGGTGCGCTGCGTGGAGCTGGCCATTGCTCACCCTGCCGAGCCGGGCCAATTCCGGGTGATGAACCAGTTCACAGAGCAATTTAGTGTTGAGCAACTGGCGTTGCTGGTGCAAAAGGCGGGAGCCACCATGGGCCTGAAGGTGGAAATCAACCACCTGGAGAACCCCCGCGTCGAGCTGGAAGAGCACTACTACAACGCCAAAAACACCAAGCTCCTAGACCTGGGCCTCCAGCCCCACTATCTGTCCGATTCCCTCTTGGATTCGCTGCTCAACTTTGCTCTCAAGTACAAGGATCGGGTGGATGTGCGGCAGATTTTACCCAAGGTGAAGTGGAAAGGTTAACTCTCCAGGCAAGCTTGGGCCAGGCTCAGCCAGCCGCGCGCCAGGTTGTCCAGGTTATAGCCGCCTTCCAAGCCGAAGAGGGTTTTGCGGGTCACCTGCTCCAGGCAGAGGCGGGCCATGCGGCCAAAGTCTTCCGGCTCTATCCGCATACCGGCCAAGGGATCCCCTTTGGCACAGTCGAAGCCGGCGCTCACCAGCAGCAAATCCGGCTGGAACGCTTGCAAGAACGGCAAGATCTTCTCGTCGAGGGCCTTTTTGTAGGCCAACCAATCCGAGCCGGCAGGCAAAGGCACGTTGCAGAGGTTGCCGTGGATCCCGGTTTCCTGGGCCAATCCCGTGCCGGGATAGAGGGGAAACTGGTGGATAGAGGCATAAGCCAGTTGGGGATAGCGCTCCACCACCGCCTGCGTGCCGTTGCCGTGGTGCACATCCCAATCGAAAATCGCCACCCGCTTTACCCCCGGCTGATCCAGCGCCCACAGCGCCGCAATGGCCGCGTTGCTGAAGAGGCAAAATCCCATTGCCCGTTCCGGCTCCGCGTGATGCCCAGGCGGACGACACAGCACTAAAGCCGGCTGAGCGGTGGCCAAAACCGAAGCAGAGCCGGCAATCCAAGCTCCCACAGCCAGGCGCGCTGCCTCAAAACTTCTCCCCGAGAGAGCAGTGTCGGCATCAATGTGTCCCCCACCTGCTGCTGCCAACTCAGCCACCTGTTGAATGTGCCGACGCGAGTGTACTCGCTCCAGCTCTGCCAGCTCCGCCAAGGGGGGATCCCGCCATTCCAACTGGTTGGCAAAAGGGGCACCACGCAGCGCCTTAACAATGGACTGCAAGCGAGCCGGACGCTCGGGGTGAAATGGCCCAGTATCGTGGCTGAGGAAAATATCGGAATAGTAAACAGGCAACATGGGCAGAGGCAACAAGCTAAGGCAACGCCTTTGCAGTGTAGCTTAAGCCCGCCCCCTCTATCCGTAGAAGACCTCTGACATGGATCCCGCATAGGGGTCAAGGCCAAAAGAGGCTTGTTGGAGTTTTTGATTGACCACATCCCGCACTACCGACCGCAGCAATTCCAGCTCAGAGGAATTGAGTTGATCGCGGCTGGGACACTCATCGGCAGCCAGCCACATGTAGATGGCGGGGACCCGGTTTAGGATCTGCTGCATCATCGCTTCCCGCTCCCTAGCGTCATAAAACACCTGTTGATGGGGGTGCTCAGTGGAGAGGATAGTTTCCAGTTCTCCCAATGCCAGGTACTCGACGATATTAACCAACATCTTTTCCATGATGAATGTCCCTCCTAAAAATCCCTGTCGCTCTTAAAAACAGACATTAAACAAAAAACGCTGCTTCCCCATCTTCCTCCGCTGCTTTTGGCACCGGATTTTGCCTACAAGCCGACCATTTAAGCCGGTTGCAGTTAAGTCTGCCGTCGGGAAGAAGTTGCGGTTTCGTTCGTAAGATCCTCTTGTGCAGCCAATCCTTGCCTCCTCTATTCGCCTCGTTTGCCTTTCCACTTGCCGCTGAAAGCAGCCAATAGGAGCCATCAGCAGCTGGAAAATCTTTTTGCTGGTATTCAGTACCAACGAAGAATTATCAGCGTTCAAGAGAAACAAGGTAGAGCGTTTAACAAAGACTATAGAAACTCGACTGCAAAAGGCAGGAAGATCTTACTCAGCTATTTGTCATTCACTACCCTAACACGTGACTGTGTAAGAAATTGCGGGAATATTAAGAAACTTACATATTTCTTGACAATTGACTAAAACTTCTGTCTGTCAAGGACGCCCTGGAAGGCAGTTAAAGAGTTGTAAAGAGCAACTCTTCCCTTGGCTCCAAGACCTGAAGAACTGCCAAATCCAGGGATCCAAAACAAATAGATTTAGCCTGCTATGGGCAGATCGACTCGCTGAGCCTGGATCCAGAAAGACTCTAGGTCATAGTAGTCCCTTTCCTGTTGCATAATCACATGGACAATGAGATCGGCATAGTCGATCAGTATCCAAGAGGCCGATTCCTGCCCTTCGATGCGGCGCGGAGTTTGTTTCCACTCGTCCCAAACCTTTTCCTCAATTGCTCGGGCAATGGCGCGGACTTGCGTAAGCGAGTATCCGCTGACCAGAAGAAAGTAATCTGCCAAAGTGGAGACTTGGGATACATCCAGCAGAACGATATCGCCACCTTTTTTCTCTTCTGCCGCGCGAGCTGCACTCAGCGCCATGCAATAGATGGGATCCCCAGCAGGGGCAGGCATGAGATGTAGCAACTAAAACCCTCCTGAAACGACTGAGTTAACCTAGGACACCGCTTTTTCTAAAGGATGTAACAAAAAATGATTCCGAGTCATGAGTGTGCGCGGATGAACCACCTGATTCCGGTCTAGCAAAAATTTTAGGCTCAAGTCACATACTCCCACTACGGTTTTAGACAAATCTACAAAAGCCATCTGCCGCAACCGCTCCAATTCTGGGCTGTTGCCCCGATTCGGCTCCAGGGCATCGGCCACGAAAACCACGCAACTGAGCGGATCCATGCCGGGCTGCCCTAGCGTGTGGTTGGCAATGGCCGCCAAAATCTCCGGATCCTGTACCTGAAACTGCTCCCGCGCCACCAGGGATCCCACCTCAGCGTGCAGGATGTGAGGTTCGGCCCGCTCAATTTCATCCAGCTCCCGTTCCTGAGCCACCCTTTGCAACAGTTGCTCCGGCGGGAAAGCCTTGGCCAAGTCGTGCATCAGCCCTGCCCAGGCAGCTTTCTGCTCATCCAGCCCGTAGTGGGCCGCCAGCTGTCGGGCCATCCCCTCTACCCCCAAGATATGGCGGAGGCGAGGAGGAGACACCCGCTCCTGTAGCCAGGCCAACACCTCTTCCCGCCCCAGTTGAGTGCCCATCGCCCTAGTCATTCTGCAGCTTCAGCACGGCCATAAACGCTTCTTGGGGCACATCCACCGTTCCCACCGCCTTCATGCGTTTTTTCCCCTCTTTTTGTTTTTCCAAAAGCTTGCGCTTGCGGGTCACGTCTCCTCCGTAGCATTTGGCCAAGACGTTTTTGCGCAGGGCCGGTATGGTTTCACGAGCAATCACTTTAGAGCCAATCGCCGCCTGAATGGGCACTTCAAATTGATGGCGCGGGATCAGCTCCCGCAACTTGGCCACTAGAGAACGGCCTACATAAAAAGCTTTGTCCCGATGCACAATCGTGGATAGAGAATCCACCACATCGCCGTTGATCAAAATGTCCAAACGTACCAAATCATCGGCGCGGTAGCCAATCATTTGGTAGTCCATGCTGGCATAACCACGAGTGCGTGATTTCAATTGGTCGAAAAAGTCGGTGACCACTTCCGCCAGGGGCAGCTCATACACCAGCGTAGTCCGACCCTGCGCCAGATATTTCATGTCTTTAAAAGTGCCGCGTTTGGTCTCACACAGCTCCATCACGGTACCGACAAATTCCTCAGGAAGAATCACCTCTACCCTGACAATCGGCTCCTCAATGCTGGTGCGCTCGTTGGGGGGAGGCAGCTTGCTGGGATTGTCCACCCGAATCACAGAGCCGTTGTTGAGGGTAACTTGGTACACCACCGTCGGAGCTGTGATCACCAGATCGAGATTGTACTCCCGCTCTAGGCGTTCCTGCACCACCTCCATGTGCAGCAGGCCCAGAAAACCACAGCGGAAGCCGAAGCCCATGGCGCTGGAAATTTCTGGCTCAAAGTACAGGGCAGCATCGTTGAGCTTGAGCTTTTCCAGAGCCTCTTTGAGTTCGGCGTACTGATCGGAGCTGCTGGGGAACAGGCCACAAAACACCATCGGCTTGGCTTCTTTGTAGCCGGGCAGGGGCTCAGGAGCTTTGCGATTCACCAGGGTGATGGTGTCCCCAACCCGGGCGTGTTCCACGCTCTTGATGGCGGCGGCCATGTAGCCCACCTCGCCCGCATGTAGGGCATCAACCGGCTCTTGGTTGGGACGCATCACCCCCAGCTCGGTAATCTCGTATTCTCGGCCAGAGGCCATAAAGCAAATCTTGTCCCCCGTCTTCACCTCCCCATCCATGATGCGCACATAGACGATCACGCCGCGATAGGCGTCGTAGTAGCTATCGAAAATCAAGGCCCGCAAGGGATCCGCCACCGTATCCCGTGGGGGGGGCACCCGCTGCACAATGGCCTCCAGAATCTCTTGAATGCCAATACCCACCTTGGCAGAGGCGAGGATTGCCCCGCTGCAGTCGAGGCCGATTACCTGCTCAATCTCCGCAATCACCCGCTCCGGCTCGGCCCCCGGCAGGTCGATTTTGTTGATCACCGGAATAATTTCCAGGTTGTTCTCCAGGGCCAGGTAGACGTTGGCCAGGGTTTGGGCCTCCACCCCTTGAGAGGCATCCACCACCAGCAACGCCCCTTCACAGGCGGCCAGGGAGCGGGAGACTTCGTAGGTGAAGTCCACATGCCCTGGCGTGTCGATCAGGTTCAAAACATAGTCTTGGCCGTCTTGGGCACGGTAGTTCATGCGGGCCGCTTGCAGCTTGATGGTAATGCCCCGTTCCCGCTCCAGTTCCATGCTGTCCAGCAGTTGTGGCCTCATCTCGCGGGCTGAAACGGTGCCCGTTTCCTGCAGGAGGCGATCGGCGAGGGTGGATTTGCCGTGGTCGATGTGGGCGATGATGGAAAAGTTGCGAATACGGGAGACAGGAACGCCGGTCATAAAAACCTGATCAGGGCAAAGATTTTTTACAATGCTAGCCTGTCTGGCCCTCTGCCTAAGCCAAGGTTGCCCAGAAGTTAGCTGCTGAGGGGAGAAGATACAGCTCTTCTGTCGGGCACCGGAGCGTCCTCCGCATTGGCCGGGACTGCTTTTTTCCGGCAACGCCGACGATGCCCGGTACAACGGACGTGCCGCTTGTGTGGCAGGGATGGGATCCGTGAAGATGGAAAAAGCCAGAACGAACTTAGGCGGTGTTGTCGCCAGCTCGCCAGGAGGCTATGGGTCTGACCCGACGGCAGAGGAAGCAGTCCAGAACCCTGCCCAAAGCACTACTTGTCTAACTTCTCAATGTAGGGGCGAATGTCATTGAGGTCGATGTAGCGGTCGGTGGCGTTGCGCAGCTCGCGGGCGATCATCCCTTCGGTGGAGACAACTGTAATCAGCGTGTTTTTGGAACGCAACAGCTCGACGGCCCGCTCAAAATCTCCATCGCCGCTAAATAGAATGATCCTATCGTACTGGCCAACGGTGTTGAACATATCGATTACTATTTCGATATCCAGATTTGCTTTTTGGGAGTACCGACCGGAGTCTTCATCTCGATATTCTTTGAGGATCTTGGTGCGCACAGTGAAGCCCATGCTGATCAGAGCGTCTCGAAAGGCCCTCTGATCATGGGGATCCTTGATGCCGGTGTACCAAAAGGCGTTGACCAATTCAACATTCGGCTGTGATCTAACAAAATAATCCAGCACCCGGCGTGGGTCAAAAAACCAGCCATTTTTCTGTTGAGCATAAAACATATTATTGCCATCAATAAAGATGGAAACCCGAGTGACGGGATGACGGTAAAACATAAAGCTTTTCCGAAAAAAGTAAGGTGAACTGGTCAGAAAAAGAGGATGAAAACGAGGTCACTGACTTTCCACAAGAGCCATTTGGGCAGCCAGCACCTTGCTGACACCAATCTCTCATCATAGCCAAAGGTGGGATCCCTTTCTCAAGAATTAACTCTGGGGAGAGGCACCCCTGTAAACCAAAGCGGGTTCCGGTTGCCGCAGGGCATAGCTGGATCCCGGTCGATCCGCTTGGCTAACGTACAGCTCCGCCAATTGTCGAGCCAGGTTACGGATGCGCCCAATGTAGAGGGTGCGCTCGGCTACAGCAATGACACCACGAGCGTCGAGCAGGTTAAAGGTGTGGGAGCACTTGAGCACATAGTCGTAGGCGGGCAGGAGCAGAGACACGGCCAACCGATCCGGCAACACCTGTTTCTGCAGTTTCTGTTGGGTGGTTTCGATCAAACGCTTGGCCTCGGCTTCGTAGAGCCGGAACAATTCCAGTAGCATCTCCGGATCGGAATACTCGAAGTTGTAATAAGATTGCTCGACCTCATTTTGGAAATAGATTTGTCCATAGGTAATCCGTCCCAGAGAAGGATGCTCATTCCAGCAGAGATCGAAAACCGAATCCACCCCCTGCAGATACATGGCCAGGCGCTCTAGCCCATAGGTAATTTCTACAGAAACCGGGCGACAATCTTGTCCGCCCACCTGCTGAAAGTAGGTGAACTGGGTTACTTCCATGCCGTCCAGCCACACTTCCCAGCCCACGCCCCAAGCCCCCAAGGTGGGAGATTCCCAGTCATCTTCCACAAAGCGAACATCGTGTTCTGCCGGGTTCACGCCCAAAGCTTGCAGGCTATTTAGGTACACATCTTGAATGTCATCGGGGGAGGGCTTGATCAACACTTGGTATTGAAAATAGTGCTGCAGGCGATTGGGGTTTTGACCGTAGCGTCCATCGGTGGGGCGGCGACAGGGTTCGACATAGGCCACTCGCCAGGGATCCGGCCCCAAGGCGCGCAAAAACGTGTGGGGGCTCATGGTGCCGGCGCCTTTTTCCAGGTCGTAGGGTTGTAGGATCAAGCAGCCCTGCTCCCCCCAAAACTGTTGCAGGCGAAAGATCAAGTCTTGAAAGGTGTGGGCTGACATGGCAGGGGTTGGGCAGAGATGGATTAACCCCTATCCTACCAATCTCCCCCTCTCAGTCGAGCAGCTCTTCCCGATCAGCTGGATCCGAGTAGTCCCACTCGATGGGGGGCATTTGGTCGAAGGCTTGTTTGAGGGCGCTCTCCCACAGTTTGCGCATCTTGGCCAGGTAGGGATCCCCGGTGCGCAGGCGCAGACGGTGGGTGACCTTGAACTGATCCGCTTGCACCATCACCAAATCGATGGGGGGGCCGACGGAGATGTTGGATTTCATGGTGGAGTCGATGGAGAGGAGAGCGCATTTGGCCGCATCTGCTAGCGAGGTTTCGTAGGAGAGGGTGCGATCCAAGATTGGCTTGCCGTATTTGGTTTCCCCCACCTGCAAAAAAGGGGTTTCCGGGGTGGCCTGGATGCAGTTGCCCTGGCTGTAGATCAAAAAGAGGGCCGGCTCCTCGCCTCGGATCTGTCCCCCCAACAACAGGCTGCACTGGGCGTCGATGCCGTCTTTTTCCAGCCAGGGTCGGTCTTGCTCCTGGATGTAACGAATTTTGGATCCCAGGTAGCGGGCCACGTCGTAGAGATGGGGGAAGGTGTGGAGATTGGAACTTTCCTGTTGGCGCAGATCCCGCTGCACTTCGGTCAAAACGCCCTGGGTGATGGACAGGTTGCCGGAGGTGCAGATCAAGATCACCCGCTCTTCGGGCACGGAAAAATCGAACAGCTTTTGGTAGGTGGAGACGTAGTCCACCCCGGCGTTGGTGCGGGAATCTGCCGCCATCACCAAGCCAAAGCGGGTGATGATGCCAAGGCAGTAGGTCATGAGGACGACGCGGCTCGGCTTTTTGATTGTAGAGGGTCAGGGGAAAGCAAATCCGATTTTGTGGCGGATTTCCTCCCGCAGGCGGGCGGTGATCGAGGCTTCGTCCAAATCGGCCAAAATCTGGGCTATGGCGGCTTTGGGGCCCTCTGGCCCCCAACTGGCTCCCTGGGCCAGGTAGCGGCGGGCGGACTCGCCGATGGCATAGCAGGAAAACCCGGCCAACACCGCCTGCGTCAGGGCCACGGAACCGTAGGCTCCCAGAGAGAATCCCCCCAGCAAGGTTTTCAGGGATCCCAGGCCCAACAGCGCCACCCACTCGCCGGCGCCCAGGCTGAGCATGCTGAGGATGATCTTCTGCAGCAGTTGTGTGGCTCCTGCAGTGCTCATGGGCCAGCCGTACAGGCGGGCCAGGCGCAGGATCAGGGTGACATCGATGGCCAGCCCTCCCAAGGTATCGAGCAGGGTGATGGGGTTGAGGGCAACCGCCAGCGCTTTGGTGCGGGCGGCTGAGGCGATGAGGTCTTGGGCTTGCTGGGCACGGGTTTGCAGCTTGCGCTCAATTACCTGCTGGTTAACCCGATCGGCAAACAGGAGGGCATTCAAGGCCAGCAGCGAACGCCCCTCCCGATGCAGCACTTCCAGGATTTTCAGGCGCAGCTCATCCACCTGCGGGGATCCCACTTCCATCTGGGCAGCAAAGCTCCCATCCGGCCTTTGCACCAGGCGGGGTACGCGAGGGGAGGCCGCCACCATGACGATCTCGTTGGGAGAAAGGAGCTGCCGCACCCGTTCGTTGCGGATCTTGTCGTAGATGGCCTGGCGATCCGCCTCTGGGTACTGGTCGATCTTGTTGAACACCAGCAGCATAGGCTTGCCCGCCTCCCGCAGGGTGGCCAGAGCCTCAAACTCCACCCGCGTCAGATCCCCGCAGACGACAAACAGGATCAAATCCGCCCGCTGCGCCACTTCTCGGGCCAGCCGCGCCCGCTCTTCGCCGTCTACTTCATCGAGGCCGGGAGTGTCGATCAGCTCCAGACGGGATCCCTGCCAATGGGTGACCTGTACCGACTGCACCGAGGAAGGGGGGAGGCGGGATCCCTGCAGGGATGTGCCAGAGAAGGAGGACTGGGGGCGGGTTTCCCAGCTGATGTTCCAAGTTGCCGCTTGCTGGGTACGGGTGATGCCATGGGTGGGCCCCGTCTCAAAGACTGGCTCGCCCAGCAGGGCATTGAGCAGGGAAGACTTGCCTCGCCCCACCAGACCAAAGGCGGCGATGTGGATGACCTCGGTTTCCAGCTTGTCCAAGAGCGCTTGCAAGCTCTCCAACTCCCCTTCTAAGCCCGCGACCTCTTGGGGGCGCAGATCCAGTTGGGCCACCCACTGGCGCAGGCTGCGCTTGGCTTGTTGGTAGTTGAGGTCATCTTGTAGGGTGTTGCGGCGAGCCATAGCCGTAGCGCTCAATAGCGGTAGGAAGCAGCCCTTAAAAGACTGATACATTTACGCTGAACACTGCTGAACATCACTGTTCAACTATGCAGCGATAGCATTCTGTTTGTTTCCATTCGCGTTAGCGGGACGGAGTCCAAACAGAATGGCGGTATCCCGCAAAGCTTTGAGTAGAATACCCAAAGCGCAGTTTCCGTGTCGTCTTACTACCAATTTTCTGCTTTGCTTTGGCTACCATGTTGGCAGACTCGAAAGTAAACAGAAAGATCAACTGGTAGTAATCCGTACTGAACATATTATACATTATTTTCAGTATAGTTGAGCTTATTATTGACTAGAGTCATGCTCCACTTTGCTCTCGGGATCGGCAGGCTTCCCCACCGGACAGAGAGCTTCTCATCGGACAATACAAGGGACAATACAAGACGATCATAAGAGGAAGGGAAGAGTTAAGCTCAAAGCAAGGCGGCCTCAGCCGCAGGGATCCGCAACTCAAAAATCCGATATCCGAAACTTGGCAAGAGGAGGTTTTCCATGCCCAGGGCTATCTGGAATGGGGTAGTGGTGGCCGAGACAGACCGCTACGAAACCGTAGAAGGCAACATCTATTTTCCGCCGGAATCTCTGCGCCGGGAATACTTCCAGCCCAGCTCTACCCACACCACCTGCCCCTGGAAGGGGGAGGCCAGCTACTACACCCTCGTGGTCAACGGCCAGGAGAACAAAGATGCCGCCTGGTACTACCCGGATCCCAAACCCGCTGCCGCCAACATCCGCGGCTATGTGGCCTTCTGGAAGGGTGTCAAGGTGGAGCCCTAGCCGGAGCCGAGTTTGTCAACCGGGTATGATGGGAAGAGTGGGTTGGAGAGGCGATGCCATGCTGACCGATGGCCGGATCCTGTTTGGCGCGGCCCGGTGGGCGAGAAAGCTGGGCCTGGCCGGATTGAGCTTGGTGCTGTTGGGCTGCAGCCCCGCAGGTTTTCGCACCCCGCGTCCCAGCCTGACCAACAGTGGCCTCAACAGCATCTTCCCCGATGGGGAGCCTGCTTTCAACGGAGATGGCCGCTACCTGGTGTTTTCCTCGGCCCGCAGCGGCAGCCAGGATATTTTTCTCTACGACACGGTGGAACGTCGCTTGGTGGATCTGCCCGGCCTCAACTCCAGCGACGTGGCGGCCACCTCGCCCGACATCAGCGCCGATGGTCGCTACATCGTCTATGTCTCCAATGCTCTGGGCAAGTCTGAGATCTTCCTCTACGACCGGGAAACTCGCAGGATAGAAAACATCAGCAGCCGGGTGCCAGGAGATGTGCGCAACCCCACCATCAGCGGCGATGGCCGGTTTATCGCTTTTGAGAGCAACGGCCAAGGACAGTGGCACATCGAGATTTTCGACCGGGGGCCGGCGGCCAGCACGCGTCCAACCTCACCTTCTTCCCCCACTTCTGGCGACAATCCCTGAGGGGATCCTCAAGCTAGGATAGACCCCCCTGCTTTGCAAGAGTTGTTGCATGTCGATTCCCCTCGCCCAGCGACTTCAGCCCCTCGGCGGCAATGTGTTTGACCAAATGGATCGAGCCAAGCGAGAGGCTCGTCGCTCTGGCCTGGATGTGATCGATCTGTCTCTGGGATCCTCCGATCTGCCCCCACCTTCAGACTCCTTGGCGGCCATCCAATCGGCTCTGTCGGATCCCTCTACCTATGGCTACACGCTGTTTCACGACACGGCGGACTTTCGGTCTGCCTGCGCCAAGTGGTACATGGGGAAGTTCGGCCTGGAGATCGATCCGGAAACAGAGGTGCTGCCGTTGATCGGATCCCAGCAGGGAACGGCCCTCTTGCCCCTGGCCCTGCTCAACCCCGGCGATGTTGCTTTGGTTGCGGATCCGGCCTATCCCTCTCACGTGGGCGGGATCCATCTGGCGGGCGGGATCCCCTACTACCTGCCCCTGCGGGCGGAAAACCGCTTCTTGCCCCGCTGGGATCGGATCCCGGCAGCGATCTGCCGGCAGGCGCGGCTGCTGGTGTTGAACTACCCCCACAACCCCACCACTGCCACCGTCACCCCGGAGTTTTGGCAAGAAACCCTGCAGTTTTGTCAGCAGTACGACATCGTTCTGGCCCACGATTTTCCCTATGTGGACTGGCGCTTCGACGGCCAGGTGGCCCCTTCTGCGCTGCAGGCGGATCCCGATAAAACCCGCACCATCGAGTTTTTTTCTCTTTCCAAGTCCTATCACATGGGAGGGTTCCGGGTGGCCTACGCCATTGGCAGCCGAGAGCTGATCCGAGCCCTGCGGTGGGTGAAATCCACCATCGACTTCCACCAATACCAGGGCATTCTGCGGGGGGCAGCAGCAGCTTTGACAGTTCCCGATAGCTTTTTGCAGCGCTGGCGGCAGGTGTACCGCGAGCGACGGGATATAGCTGTGGCGGCTCTACACCGCATCGGTTGGCCTGTGCCCTTGCCAGAAGCCACCATGTATCTGTGGGCGCCTCTGCCGGAGTTTTATCGCGGCTCTTCTGCCCAGTTTTGTCTGGACTTGGTGAGAGCCACAGGGGTTGCCCTGTCTCCCGGTTCTGGCTTTGGCCCCAGTGGGGAAGGCTATGTCCGCTTTGCTTTGGTGGTCGAGGGATCCCGTCTGGAGGAGGCGGTGGGACGGATCGAGGCGTTTTTGTCCCGGTGCATTTCCTAAATCCCAAACATCAATCCCAAACATCGAGCATCCAGCTCTCGGTTGGTTGTGCTCGCCCACCCTCGGGCAATCTAAGTCAGGATAAGAGTAAGAGTGTTACCCAAGTTGAGTGGGCATGGAGAAGGAAACGCTCGACAGTTTTTTGTCCATCCGCGGGGTGATGGGGGTGGCGCTCTTGAGTCGGGCAGGTCGCCCTTTCTTCTACCGCTCTTTTCAGGATTTGGATAGCCGACAGCAGCAAGCCCTTACCGAAGGGCTGTTTCAAGTTTTGGAGACCATGCCCCCAGGACTTGACTATTTTGACTTTCAGTTTGCCGAGCAGCGGGTTTTCGTTTACCCCCTTGGGCCGGAATGGGCGCTGCTGGTGGCGGTGAATGACGAGCTGGTGATGCCGGTTTACACCTTGGCCGTGAACCGCCTGCGAGCCGAGCTGCAGCAGGATACGCCAAAGGGCTTGGCCACCTTTCGTCTATTTACCAGCCAGGCAGAGGCAGGCCGGAACGCTACCCAGCCCAGTTCCGCTCCTGTGGCGGGCCCGCGCATGGAGATGGATGTCTTCGTGCAATCTCTGAACCGTCTCTGCCAGATTACAACCGGCTATTTGGGCAAGGCGGTGATCGTCAACTATTGGAAGGCAGCACGGCAGGAAGTGGTGGAACGCCAGGGATCCAAAGCAGAATGGCTGAACCAGTTCGAGATCGAGCGCAGCGGCCAGATCCACTACCGGGGATCCCTCAAGGAACTGGACGAATCTCAGCAAAGGGTGCTACGGGATTGGGTGCTGGCTTTTTTCCGTCGCTGTGAAGAGGTAATCCACGATTTTCGCAACTTGATCAAATCGTCAGAACTGCGCCTATGAAAAGGGGCCAGTCTTTTTCCTGAGTAGGGCTATCGGCGCTTGGCCGAGGACAATCCAGGCTAAGCTATGACCATGCTCAACCCGGATCACGCCAGGTGCAGACGGAATCCCTGCTTGGAGATGTTTCCTCTTGTCGCCGAAACCGGTGCAGCCGAAGATCTGCATTTGCTACCGCGATGCCGCCGGATCCCTCGTTAGTATGGGGTTACGGCGCGCTATGCGAAGGAGTTGCCATGCTGAGAATCGTCACCCAGCTAGCCGAGGCTGAAGCCGAGCTTAGACGGATCTCGGAGCGCACTCAGGCTGACCAGAACCTGCACCGTGAAGCAACTGTGCGGGAGATCCTGCAAGCGGTACGCCGTCAGGGGGATCGGGCCCTGCTGGCCTATACGGCTGAGTTTGACCAGGTGGAGCTGAGCGTTGCCGAGCTGAAGGTGTCTGGGGCCGAGCTAGAGGCAGCTTACCAGGCGGTATCTCCGCAATTGCTTTCAGCCCTACGGCTGGCCAAGCAGCGCATTGAAGCTTTTCACCGGCAGCGGGTGCCCAGCAGTTGGGTAAGCTTTCCCGGCCCTGAGATCGTCTTGGGCAAGCAATACCGCCCTGTGGATCGCGCCGGCCTCTACATTCCGGGAGGGCGAGCCGCCTATCCCAGCACGGTGTTGATGAACGCCATCCCGGCCCAGGTGGCAGGGGTGCCCGAGATTGTGATGGTGACGCCACCGGGATCCGACGGCTCGGGGGGCAAGGGGATTAGCCCGGCCATTTTGGTGGCCGCCCAAGAAGTAGGCATCCACACCATCTATCGCGTTGGAGGGGCTCAGGCAATAGGGGCTTTGGCCTACGGCACCGAGACCATCCCCAAGGTGGACGTGATCACCGGCCCCGGCAACATCTACGTAACTTTGGCCAAAAAGCTGGTGTACGGCACGGTGGGGATCGACTCGCTGGCCGGGCCATCGGAGGTGTTGATCATCGCCGACGAGAGCGCCAACCCCCTTTATGTGGCTGCCGATTTGCTGGCCCAAGCCGAGCACGATCCCTTGGCGGCGGCCATCCTTCTGACCACCGATCTCCAGCTGGCCCAGCAGGTGCAGCAGGCGGTGGCCACCCAGATGGAGGCCCATCCCAACCGTCTGATGGTGGAAAAGTCGGTGGTGAATTACGGGCTGATTGCGGTGGTGCCGGATCTGTCAACGGCGGTGGCTTTGTCCAACCTGTTTGCGCCAGAGCATTTGGAACTGCAGGTGGCAGATCCCTGGGCTTTGCTGGATCCCATTCGCCATGCGGGGGCCATTTTCTTGGGCCACCATACTCCGGAGGCGGTAGGAGATTACCTGGCTGGCCCCAACCATACCTTGCCCACCGCCGGTGCGGCCCGCTATGCCTCGGCTTTGGGGGTGGAAACTTTCCTAAAGCATTCCAGTCTGATTCAATACAGCTCAGCGGCTTTGCGGGAGGTGGCCAGCGCCATTCAGGCTCTCACACAAGCGGAAGGGTTGCCCGCCCACGGCCAGTCGGTACAGGTGCGGTTGGCGGAGGAGCGCTAATCAAGCCCTGGTCGCAGTTAGCTAGACCGCCGGGAAGCCCCACCCTCTGTTAGTGACTAGTGGCTAGTCACTATCCACTCACCACTATCCAGGGTGAGGGTCGGGATGAGAGGCAAGGACACGATGCTTTGTCCTTACTGGTGCTATGACCGGCGTAGCAGGATTTTATACGCTCATCATGAGAACTTTTATAAACTCATCATGAGAACTGCCTATCAATATCGCTTACGCCCTACCTCTAGCCAAGTTGCTCTAATGGAGCAATAGCTAGAGTTGTTGCGGAAGCACTATAACTATCGCTTGGCAGAGCGCTTTGCGTGGTGGGAACACAATCGCTGTGACATCAATGCTTGTCCCTTAATCTGTCACTTGCCTGAGTTAAAAGACAATCCCGATTTCTACTCCCAGAAACGGGATTTGGTGAAGATGAAAGCCCTGTTTCCGGAGTACAGAGCAGTCCATTCGCAAGTCCTCCAGAACTGCATAGAGCGAGTGCACAAAGCATTCGACCGGTGGCTGAAGGGGGACGGTAACGGCAAGCGGGCAGGGAAACCCAGATTTAAGGGAGCTGGGCGGTATCGCTCCTTCAGTTTCCCCCCGATGCAACAGGACTGCATTTGCGGGCAGTTTATCCATCTGCCCAAAATCGGTGCTGTTCGCATAATTCAGCACCGTCCTTTGCCTGAGGGCTTTGTGATTAAGGCGGCTACCATCAGCCGCAGGGCAGACGGGTGGTATGTGACCTTGAGCCTGCAAGATTCGTCCGTCCCTGAGTTTACTCCTGAGTCTGCAACGCTGGAAAACACTACAGGGATCGACGTGGGACTGGACTCCTTTTTGGTGACCGATGCGGGGGAGTCTGTTCCAGTTCCCCAGTACTATCGCAAGGCAGAGCTCAGGCTCAAGAGGTTGCAGCGAGCCTTGTCTCGCGAGAAGAAGGGGTCAAACCGCCTATGGCTAGTGACTAGTGGATAGTGACCAGTAGATAGTGAATAGTGACTATCCACTAACCACTATCCACTAACCACTATCTCAGCGCAAAGATTTTCATGACAAAACAGCGAACTGGCTGGTAAGCAAGGGCAAGCATATTGGGTACGAAGCCCTGAATATCAAAGGTATTGCGAGGACGAAGCTAGCAAAATCCACCTATGATGCTGGTTGGGGACAATTTCTGCGAATTCTGGCAGTCAAGGCTGAAAGAGCTGGGCTGAGGGCGATTGCAGTGAATCCCAACGGCAGCAGTCAAAACTGCTCTCGGTGTGGTCAAAGAGTACCGAAAGCGATTCAAGACAGGTGGCATTCTTGTTCCCATTGTGGGCTAGAACTAGAGCGCGACCACCATGCGGCCATCAACATCAAGCACAGGGCGGTGGGGCATCCCGTTCTTTTCGCGTCAGCGGGACGGAGTCCTCAAGCGCAGGAAATGTCCTTTTCGCGCCAGCGGCGCGGAGCGCTTTGCGTCAGCATGAGTGCGGGAGTATGTCACACTCCAAAATAAGCCCTATTTCTCAACCTGGACAAGCAACGGGATCCCTCGCCTGCCCTAGCGCCGCCTGGGGATTTCCCCCTTCCACTGGCAGGGATCCTCACCAACATCATTGTTGAATTGAATAATGTTGAATGGTCTGGGCAGGTGCAGGTTCATATCCGCGCTCCTGACGGATGGTCTTCAAAGAAAGGAGATCCAATGCTGTTGGCGGTTCGGTTCCCCAGTCCTTTGGCGGGACGGAGTCCTCAAGCAGGCTGGTCTGGGATGGTGAGGGATCGTTTCTGGGGCTTCATCTTAAGATTCTTCAAGCCCCTGGCAGTTTGTCTGGGTTTCCTCTGGGTGGGTCTGCTGGTTTGGACGGGATCCCCGGTTGCCCACGGCCAAAGCGCTGTCCACGGTGCGGAGCACCTTCTGACGGTGGTACGCTTGCCAGGGCAGAACTGGGCCAATATCGAGCGGCAACTGCAGCAGAGCGGCCTCAGCTACCAGGTGATCGACGGGATCGAGCCAGCAGGTTTGCGGGGGCGCAGCACAGTCTTTTTGCCAAACGTGAATCGCCTAACCGTTGCTCAAGCCCATGCTCTCGCCGAATGGATGCAACAGGAAGGGGGTCAGTTGATCGTCAGCGGCCCGCTGGAAATCCCTGCTGAGGCACGGGATCCCTTACGCAGCCTGATTGGCGCCTACTGGAGCGGAGATATTCCTCTGGCCAGTACGGTGCGCCTGACAGAGTTTGCTGAAGCATGGGCCCGCAGCGTTCAGGCGGCCGATCGCGCCAGCGGTGCGGAGCACTTTGTGGTTGCCGGGGGAGCCCTCTTGCCCACCGGCCCGGAAAGTCGTCTGGTGGCCGTCTGGGAAGAGGTGGACATGGGGGACAATGCCTATGCGGTGATTGCCAGCCGCCAGAGTGTGTACCTGGGTTGGCGTTGGGGGGAGTTTCCCGAGGAGACGGCGCAGTTGGATCGGGAGTGGTTGCAAGCGGCTCTGCGCCGGGCCCAAGGCCGTTTCGCTGCCCTCAGACAGGCTGCTGCCACCCCATCCCCTTTGCCAGCGGTGCGGAGCACCATCAACACCCTGGAGTTGCTGGCCATGCGCCAAGAGCTGGGGAGCTTGCTGGGTCGGGTAGAGGGATCCCTGTTGCTGGCTCGGGCCACTCAAGGGGGGGTAGAAGCAGCCGAGTACAAGCCCATTTTGGAGCAAGCCCGCAGCGTGTTGCAACAGCTACCGGCCTGGGTGGAGGCAGGGCAATACGAGCAGGCGCGGCAGGCTTTTGAACAGGCACGGGCGGATCTGTGGGCCCACTACCCGGTGGATCGGTTGACGGCTTTGTCTGAGGTACGGGCCATTTGGCTGGATCGGAGCACCATTGTCGAGGCAGGCTCTGAGGCAGGGCTGGCTCAGATTTTCGATCGCCTGGCTCAGGCTGGCCTCAACACCGTCTTTTTCGAGACGATGAATGCTGGCTTTGCCATTCATCCCAGCCGCGTCGCCCCCCAACAGAACCCCCTCACCCGTGGCTGGGATCCCTTGCGGGCGGCGGTGCGCTTGGCTCATGAGCGGGGCCTCGAATTGCACGCTTGGATTTGGACTCTTGCGGTGGGCAACACCCGCCACAATCTGCTGCCGGAGATCAACTTGCCCCAAGACTACATCGGCCCGGTGCTGACGGCTCACCCCGATTGGGCCAATCTGGACAATCGTGGCCGTCTGTTCCCGCGCGGGCAGCCGGAAACCTGGCTAGACCCAGCCAATCCGCAGGTGCGCAGCTATCTCCTGGCTCTTACCCGCGAGCTAGTGCAAGACTACCAGGTAGACGGAATCCACCTGGACTACATCCGCTATCCCTTCCAAAACGCTGCCAGCCGCCAGGTGTTTGGCTTCGGTCGGGCCGCTCGTCAGGGGTTTCAGCAGTTGTCCGGCGTCGATCCGCTGGAGTTGGATCCCTTGAGGGATCGCTCCCTCTGGCAGTTGTGGACCCGCTACCGCACCCAGCAGGTGAACGAGGTGGTGGAGGCCATTGCCCGCACCGCCCGCTCCCTCAACCCGCGCGTGATCCTCTCGGCAGCTGTCTATGCTCTGCCCAAGCAGGAGCGCCTGCAAAGGCTGCAGCAGAACTGGGAAGAGTGGATCCAGGCAGGGGAGCTGGATCTGTTGATCCCCCTCACCTATGCGGGCAATACACGGCGTTTGGCGCAACTGGTGCAGCCCAATTTGGAAATTGTCAGCCGCTTCTCCACCCTCTTCGTCCCCAGCCTTAATTTGTTGAACTTGCCGCCCGTCGAGTTCTTGGATCAACTGCAGGTGGTGCGGGATTTGCCCACCGGGGGGTTTGCTTTATTCTCGGTGCGGCAGCTTACCCCAGAGCTGGAAGCCATCCTCAGGTCCTCCGCCATTGCCTCGACTCGCATTCCCTATCGGGATCCCTTTGGGGCTGTTCGGGATCGCTTCCAGGCGCTGCGGCAGGAGTGGATGTTTTTGCTCGAGCAGAAACGGTTGGGGTTGTGGGAGCACAGCCAATGGATGGAGCAAATAGAGCGGGTGCAGGGATCCCTGGCGGCCTTGGCAGCGGATCCCACCCCGGAAGCCCTGGAACAAGCCCGTCAGCAACTGGGCAACTTGAAAACCAATCTTGCCACTTGGATGCGGCTGGAATCTCTGCGCAACCCCTATCGAGTTCAAGTTTGGGGCAACCGTCTCGCGGCTTTGGAGATGATGCTGCGCTACGGAGAGCAAACCCTGATGAGGGCATGAAGCTCCCCTCTTGCGGGATGGGGATCCCATCTATCCCCAGAACTTCCCCAGAACCGAAAAAAACTGTTATGGGGTATCTTTCGGCATTTCCTCTGCGGGGTCAGGCCCTGTATCCGGCTCCTTGGGGAGAGCAGAGTCCTCAGGGCTGGGCAAGGACTCTGTCCTGCTGGCGCGAACCGCTTCCGGGGAGGTTTCTGGCTCCTCGTCATCGCTACGCGACGCTTCTGGGAACCCGTCAGCAGTGTGTGGCGCTGAAGCGGGCTGAGCAGCAACAGGTTCAGGAGCAGAAGGAGGAGGTGCAGCTGGGATCCCGGCTTCTTCTGCAGGAACAACCGCAGGTGGCTGAGCAGCTTCTTTTTCCTTTTGCTGTTCGTAGCGGCGACGTTTGTTGCCCTCATCCACCAGCACGTACACCAGGCTGAGGAGAGAGAGCCCTGCTGTTCCAACCAAAACCCAGAGTAAGTTGTTGTCTATGGTCATGGGTTGAGCTCCGTCAAACGCTGCTGGCGATGGAGGGATATTGCTCCTTAAGGCTTGATCTTACCGTTGAAGCCGCTCTGCCAAATCTTTCTGCCAAATCTTAAAGATTGGAAAGGTTGGGTTCACAGTTTTGTTGTTTTGTGTGTCATGCGCTATCTCAAGTTCTACAAGCCTTATGGCGTGCTCACCCAATTCACCGACCGAGAGGGACGGCCCACCCTCAAGTCTTTTATTCCGGTGCCCAGGGTTTATCCGGTGGGGCGACTGGATCGCGACAGCGAAGGGCTGCTCCTGCTGACCGATGATGGTCGCCTCAATGCCCGCTTGATCGATCCCAAGTTCGGCCATGAGCGCATCTACTGGGTTCAGGTGGAAGGGATCCCCACCCCCCAAGCCCTGCAACAGCTGCAACAGGGGCTGATCATCCAAGGGCGAAAAACGCGCCCGGCCCAGGTTAAGGTCTTGGCTGAGGAACCCACCCTGCCGCCACGGGATCCCCCCATTCGCTTTCGCCGCTCCATCCCCACCACCTGGCTGGAACTGACGCTGCGGGAGGGTCGCAATCGCCAGGTGCGCCGCATGACTGCCGCCGTTGGGATCCCAACTTTGCGGTTGGTTCGGGTTGGACTGGGGCCCCTCTCTCTGGCGGGGCTTGCTCCTGGCCAGTGGCAAGATCTCAGTGAGGTAGAACTGGCCCAACTGCGGCAATATTGTTTTTCTCAAACCATTAGAGTCATTTCAAGTTAGATTAAGACGCTTCCTATTCGCTCGGCAGTGAGGAGCTGGGAAGCAAGACAACGGAACAGTTTTATTCCCTCTTAAATGACTATAAACTAGGACACTGCATCCACACCTAAGACGTTGAACGCACAGGGCCGGAAGGCTTTTCTCCGTAGCTTAGGCGTTTCACCCTAACCTGAAATGACCATAACTTAACTCACATTGATCATTACTGAGCATTTGATCACTACATTGTTTGTTAATGATTGCCCTATGATTGCCCTTGTTCCCAATTGTTCTTGAGCCCACTCAGTCGGGCATGAGGGCGTGGGCGCGCTTGCCACCATTGGGGTAGAGAAGGGCCCGCTTGGGGCCGTGGATGGGATCCTCGACGATAATCGTCTGGTCGCGGCTGGCCCCCAGAGAAACAATGGCAATCGGCACCTGCATCAACTGTGCCAAAAACTTCAGGTAATCATGGGCTTCGGGGGGCAAGTCTTGGATGGAGCGGCAATCTTTGGTGGAACATTTCCAGCCCGGCAGGGTTTCGTAGATGGGTTTGCACTGGGCGAAAACCCGGGCATCGCTGGGAAAGTGACGAATTTCCCGCCCCTGGTACTCGTAGGCCACGCACACCTTGATCTCATCCAAGCCATCCAGCACATCCAGTTTGGTGATGGCCAGGCAGTCTAGGCCATTGATTCGCACCGCGTAGCGCCCAATTACCCCGTCAAACCAGCCGCAGCGCCGTTGTCGCCCTGTGGTGGTGCCAAATTCAGCACCGGTTGCCCCCAGGTACGCCCCGATCTCATCTTTGAGCTCGGTGGGGAAAGGGCCTTCGCCAACGCGGGTGGTGTAGGCTTTGGCCACCCCGATCACCCGGTCAATGCTGGTGGGGCCGATCCCAGCGCCAATACAAGCGCCACCGGCAATGGGATGGGAGGAGGTGACGTAGGGGTAGGTGCCGTAGTCGAGATCCAACAGGGTGCCTTGAGCCCCTTCAAACAGGATGTTCTCCCGATCTTCGATGGCTTGGGTGAGAAGCAGAGCAGCGTCGGTAACATAGGGGCGCAGCCGCTCGGCATAGGCCAGGTATTGCTCGATAATTGGCTCGGGATCCAAGGGCGGCAAGTTATAGATCTTTTCCAGCAAGACATTTTTGTAGGGAATGGCCCAACTGAGGCGCTCCCGCAGCTGGTCAGGGTACATCAAGTCCACGACGCGAATGCCCATGCGCTCGGCCTTGTCGGCATAGGTGGGGCCAATGCCCCGACCGGTGGTGCCCAGCCGGTAAATGCCACGCCGCTCCTCTTCTGCGATGTCAATAACCCGGTGGTAGGGCAGGGTGACGTGGGCCGTTTCGGCAATGAACAGGTTGTCGGTGGAAATGCCCAATTGATGCAGTCGGTCGATCTCGGCCAGCAGAACCTCGGGATCGATCACCGTGCCGCTGGCGATGATGCAGCGTTTGTCGGGGTAGAGAATGCCAGAGGGGATCAAGTGTAGCTTGAAGGTTTGGCCCCCCACCACCAGGGTATGCCCTGCATTCACCCCACCTTGATAGCGGACGACCACATGGGCCTTTTCACTGAGGAGGTCGGTGATCTTCCCTTTTCCTTCATCGCCCCACTGGGCACCGACAACCACGACGTTTGCCAAGAGCTTCTCCTACAGTCCGTAGATGGCACAAAAAATCCCCTTTGCGGGGGTTGCTGCACTAATCTACCGCATCGCTCCGGGCGATGTTGAGAGATCAGGACAAAAAGATTAACAATCGATTAACTTTTCTCCGGCAGGGGACAACGTGGAGATGGGCGGGATCCCCGAACCCTCTGGCAAGCCAACAGAGATTCCCCAGTTGCCCTCGCCTTCAGCTCCCCGGCTTGAACAGGCCAATGGCCGTGACCTGGTTGGATCCCACCTCAAAGGCAAAGGCCAGGCCCAGGGCATCGTAGTTGACGTAGTAGCGGTCGTCGCGCAGATATTCTCGGCTTCCCTTGGGATAGGGTACCACCTCGTTGTAGCCGTTCTCGCCGGGCCCGCCGTAAACGGCGATCACTTCCGAATAGGTGGAGCCGATGCGGATCCCTTCGCCGGTCATGGCTTCCGGGTGGGTGGTGTAGATGCGGTTGGCGAAAAAGCTATCCACAATGCCCGGATGACGGTAGGTGAAGAGGATGTAGTCTTGTAGGTAAAAGATCTTCAGGTCGCTGTTGGGCTGAAACACATTGGCTCCAGAGGCCGCTGGGATCTGATCGACATTGCCCAGCAGGTGGGTATCCACGTTGCGGGTATCCATGCCCAGCTCAAAGCGGCCAACTCGGCCCTCTTGCACCAGCACGGTAGGCCGTGGGGGCAGGGCAGGTCGCCGGGGGGGCAAGGCCAGCGCTTGCAGGCCGGCATTCAGCCAAGCATTGTCATCTCCTTCCACGGTCTGCAAAGGCACTAAACCTCGCTCCAAAGAGCGACCATCCCCTGTTTTCCAGGTGGCCACGGCCAGTTCCACCGCCGCGCCGGAGGGGAGAGCAAAGAAGCGGGTTTGTCGCTCGCTGCCTTGGGTGGGCTGTCCCAAGATAAGGGTGCTACCGCTGGCTCCCAACTGGGCAGCCAGGAGGGTGGCCCCCTGGCGGGTGTTGCCATCCACCAGAACGGCCAACGGGATCCCGGCGGCAATGGGCAGATTTTCGCTGTTCCAGAGGGTGGGCTGCCCGAATCGGTCTTCGGTAATCAGCAGCGGCTGGACGGAGCGGGGCAAAAACAGGCGCGCCACATCTGCTACCACTTGGGGGTCGTAGCCCACCGAGCCGCGCAGGTCGAGGACAATGCCCTGGCTGTAGTCTTGGGTGTAGAGGGTTTGGCGGATCTGCTGAGCCGTGGCTGGGGTGAGATCCGGCACTGCCAAATAAACCTGGCGCGGGCCGATCCCGCGGGCTTGTACGGGAGGACGGGGACGGTTGAGCAAGTCCTTGAAAGCTTGCGGATCCCAGAAGCGATCGGCGGGATCCCCATACTCCCGCAGGATCTCTTGAATGAACTCGTACTCCACCTCAATGGGGGGGCGGGGATCCCCGTAGCTTCGGGCCAACAGGCGGGTGTAGAGGTCGTTGTAACTAACCGCAGCAGCTTGGTTGCCTGCACCCAAGGACTCGTTGATGAACAATCCCACCAGATGGCGGAGATCCAGCCCGACCGGCTCACGGGGAGGCGAAGGGGCTGCCGGGATCCCTGGATCGGGAAACGAACCTTGGGGATCCGAGGGCATGATGGGCACAGGAGGCAAGGCCGATTGGCCCACAGCGCTGCCGGGCGAGATCCCGGCGATCAGGGTGAGGATCCCCCAAGCCCCAAGTACGCGCGCAAATCCCTTCATGGCAGCCTGCCCTCTTGCAGATGTTGCGAATAGGATAAACCCTAAACGCTCCCCTTTGCCACTGCCAGCAGTGGTAGATATCTATTTTTTGCGACTTGGAACACTAGGGGCTGCGCCCCCTTGCTTTTGAAGGAAATGCCCTCAGCCAGAAAATCCCCAGCGCATTCACCAAATTTTCGGGCTGGAGGCCCGCACCATAGCCGCAGGCTTGGTGTCGGGAGGAAAGCCCTCCTCTATACAGGTTTGCCGGTCAAAAGTCTGGATAAACTACAATAAGCCCATGAGCCAGACTATCTCTGTACGTTGCAAGCTGATAGTCCCACAAGAGTTGCGTCAAGAAATT